>JBEKAD010000031.1:0-15493 GCA_050018435.1 Terriglobia bacterium | reverse complement strand
AAAAGTGTTTCGTAGGGTTCTCATTGGTTCTCCATTTTGAGATCTGGCCATCGGGTCATCTGGCCATCGGGTCATTTTCCAAATTCATAATTCAGCATTCATAATTCAGAATTCCCTTCTTCGATTTCGCTCACGCGCCCATCTCTTCATTGGCCGGTCGATCGATTTCTTTTCCGATGGCCCGATGACCCGATGACCCGATGGCCCGATCATCTAATGGCCCGATGAGCCGATAGTCTCTTTGTCCACGTAGTCGCTGAAGCCCAATTCGTGGCGCGCCTGGTTCACGCTCGCGCGATCGGAAATCCACGCTCCCGCCTGGGCGAGCTGGTTGATGATGGCGGCCATGGTGTCGATGGAGCGCGCCTGCACGCTGGCGGGAACCAGGTAGGGCACCGGCGCGTCCGGGCCGAAATTCCACAACACCAGCCGCCGGATGGTCGAGTTGCGGATCTGGTGCGCGATGTAGTCCGCGGTATTCTGCGTGGCCAGCAGGAAGAAATCCGTTTGCGATTCGCCCAGCGCCCGCGAGCCGCTCGACGTTTGGCCAAGCTCCATAAACATGGCGAGGCAGGACGTGGCGATTTGTTGCTTGTGGTACTGAAGCGAGGGCAGGATTTCGCGGATGCGTCCTTCGATGCCGACCAATTTGAACTCCGCCCCGTTGGGAAGCGAGAGCCCAGTCTTTTCGTGCGCGGCCAACTGCGTCACCCACTTCTGCGCGGTCTGCACGTCCTGCTTGGAGGGATTGGGCGGCAGCATGATCATGGGGACGCCCAGCGAGTTGCGCTCGCAGGCCATGGCGTCGATCCGTTCCAGATGTTTTTTGACGAACCAATGCGGGTACATCGCGCGCGTCAGCGGAATGCCCCAAAAGTTCGCGCCTTCCTGGTCGTGAGTAAAAACGCACGCCTTGTCCGTGGGCAGCAGCACATACTCGAAGCGATTCGAGCGGTACCCCCACTGTTCCAGGGCATAGAGCGTTTCGCCGTCGTCATAAATGAAGGGCGGAATGGAGGGATCGACAGTGTGCGGATCGGTGTGCCAGCGATAAAAGGTTAGCGCCTGGCGGTCGGCCATGCGGCGCACGCGGATGCGGTCGCCGTCAATGGCCATGACTTCTTCATAGCAGGCCGCGCCAAAATCCTGCATGCGCAGCGCGCAGCGCACCACGTCTTTCCAGTCCTGGGTGTGCCACGAGCCGCGCCAGTCTTGCCACTCGAGGCCGTTAAACAGATTCGCGCGGACGAATTGGCAAATCTCTTTGGCTTTATCGGCGGTCGTTCGTCCCGCGCCCGTGCTGGAAATAGGGGCAGATGGTGAGGTGGGCAGATTGGCAGTGGAATCGCCTTTGCGATCTGCCCACCTGCCCACCTGCCCACTGCCAAGCTCTGCGGTGTCTCCCGGCACTACTTCCCACTTCGCCGACAGAATGGGAAGCTTGCAAGCGCGCAGGGTGCCCGCCACCTGGCCGTCGCCACGCCGCATTTCCTGGTAGGTCCAAATCCCGTTCAGGCCTTCCAGCTTGGGGTTGTATTCGCCCAAGTCGCGCACAAAGCCCGAGGTGATGGGCGTTCCCGGAAGTCCCATCACCGGCACCCAACCCTGGCGGATTCGTTCCGTATAATCGGCCACCGAAATCGGTTCGGGCGGCGGCGTGGGAGGAATCGCGTGCGTGGGCGCGACGGGAAGGCCGCCGGGGGAAGTCATCGGGATTAGGGATTGGGGGTTAGGGGTTAGGGATTGGGGACCCGCCGTGCGCACCGCGCCAGGCATCGAAAAGTCGGGGCCGGTGGACAATCGGGCAGATGGTGAGGTGGGCAGATGGTCAGTGGAAAGCTCTTCCACCTGCCTACTGCCTACCTGCCCAATGCCCAGTTCTTTATCCGCCAGTGCCACGGCGCGGTCGATCTGCGCTTGCAGGGCTTTGGAAGCTGATTTGCCTTCGCGGATTAAATGCCGCATCTGGTTTCCATTTCCCGAACTGTGAGCTTTTTTCATTGTCGATTTTCGATTGACGATTTTTGATTGCCGACTTCTGATTGCCGATTTTCGATTGCCGATTTTCGATTGACAGTCGGTTGATTGGTTTTCAATCGACAATCGACAATCGGCAATTCCGTCAATCGGCAATTACAGAATCATCTCCGCCATTCCCGCCATCACCGGACTCCCGACCAATCCCGCAACTTCTTCAAAATGGCCGCTGGGTTCGCTGGCGGCGTTCACCACCATGGCCAGGGCCCAGAAGCGGTCGGCGTGGCCGCGGTCGGTGTGCTCGGCGTCAAAGCGCACGTTGCCCGCCGGGGTCACGAAGCGCTTGACGGAGTTGATGTCCGCGCGCACCTCGCGATTGTCGGGAATGCGCACGGTGCGCTCCTCGAACGCCTGCTTCACCATGGGCGCCAGGCGCTCCTTCAGTTGCGCGGTGAAAGTGGTGGGCTCCACCACCGCGCCGTACTTCTGCACGGCGTGTTCGGCCAGCATCATGCCGATGCCCGAGGCATCGATGCCGGCGCGCCGCACGCCCAAATCGAGCAGCCGGAAGATGGCCTTTTCCTGCTCGTCAAAGGTCACGCCTTTCAGCGTCAGCAGCAGCCGCGACCAAAGCACGCCGCCCACCTTCTCAAATAGCCATGCGATGGTCAGGTCGCGCTTCCTTCCGATATCGACGCCGAGGTACAACTCGGCAGATGGTGAGGTAGGCAGGTGGGCAGTGGAAGAGCGGGCAGATGGTGAGGTGGGCAGTTGGGCAGGTGGAGTTCCTCTATCTGCCCATCTGCCCATCTGCCTATCTGCCCACTCGGTTGTCGCTTCCTCGTGCACGCAGGACGAAATCAAGTCGATGGAAAGGTAGTTCTGCGCATCGGAGAGGAACTGGCAGCAGTACTCCTGAAGCCAAGTCTCCTCGTCGTCGCAACCGGAGCGGAGAAGCTCGATGTTCGCGGGCAGGCCCTGGGCGACCGCATCGTAAATGTCCACGCGGTGCCCGGACCATAATTGCCGATTTTCGATTGCCGATTGCCGATTGCCGGATTGCGCAGAGCGCAGCTCTGCGTCCCCTCCCGGACCAAATTCCCCCGGATTGCCAAATTCCCCCGGATTGCGCAGAGCGCAGCTCTGCGTCCCCCCCCCCACAGTCCCCCGGATTGCCGAATCCCCCCGGATTGCGCAGAGCGCAGCTCTGCGTTCCCCTTCCGCAGAGCTTTGCTCTGCGCAATCCACCCCCACCAGTCCCGCTTGCTTCGCAATCTCATAAAACTTGCCGGTGGTCCCATTGGGCGTGGAAATAACTTCGATGGAATAGCCCCGCGTAATAATAGGAAAGCAGGCGGCGTAGATTTTGTGGGCGTCGCCGTGGAAGGCGAACTCGTCGAGCACGATGTGCCCGGTGTAACCGCGCGCCGTGTCGGGATTGGCGGGCAGGCCGATGATGCGCGAGCGGTTGTGCGGGAAAAACACTTCCATGGCTTTGTCTTCCGTCTCCAACTCGGCGAATGCCGGCAACGCCTTCAATCTCTTGAAGAACACGCAGAAGTCTTTGACCTTTTCCATGAATAGCCGCGACTGGCGCTCGCCCTTGGAGAGGATGATGTATTGCGTGCGCATGCCCAGGCACTTGATCACCGCCCGCAGCGCCGCGGCAAAACTCTTGCCACTCTGCCGGCTCCAAACCGCGATCTTCAATTGCGAGTCGTCCATGATCCAGCGGTCCTGGTAAGGGAGAATGGGGATCGACTTTTTCGCCAGAGCCCGAAGTGCGGAAATTGGGGTCTGCGGCTCCCCGTCGAGTAATCCGGTGACCGGGGGATCTGGTAGTCGGGTGATCGACGAATTTGAACGTTTACCTTTTGCCATTTGCGCTTTGCCTTCTGTCGCGATCGCCGAGCCTGGAACGGTTACTCGAGCCTAAAATTGTTGGTATCATTGATTGATCCTCTACGACGCATATCCTCTTCCCTCTAACGACTCACAATTACCAACGGTCAATCAAATTCATTTATTCCGAGTTCAGAATTCATACTTCATAGTTCTTCATGCGCTCTCTTTGCCTGAGACGGCAAGCGCCTCCAGTGACAGCGGTTCTTCCGCCGCGCCGAGGAGCTTCCGAACGGGCGGGGCGATTGCCGTTGTCCCGATCCCGAAAATTTCCTTGGCCTGTTCCACCATTCGCCGGGCCGCGTCAAAATCCTCAACCACCTCTATGTTGCCCTTGCCCGCTTGCATGCCGCTGCGTTCCTTCATCTTCTGGCGGTGCTCTTGTGCGTAGAGGGCGAACTGCTTTTTCATCAGTTTCACCTTCTCGCCGTCGTTCAAGACTTTCTTAAAAGCCATCAACTGCGGCACCGTCATCTCCTGGAGACTTTCCCAGAGCAAGGCATTCACGCCCGCGGTCAGGCCGTCTTCGCCAACCAGTTGCGAAACGGCTTTCATGGCCGTTTTCCGCTCGCAGATCATGTCCTTGTGCACTTGCCAATGTTTTTGCTTGTAGCTCCTGACGGCGGTCGCGCCGACATCTTCGTGATACTTGCGCTCGATCATCCGCCGGACTTGCGGGACGGTCGCAAACTTCTCGAACATCGTGTCCACGACGTGCAGGAGGGCCGGGTGTTTGACGCTCAGGATTTGCAGTTTGCACGCCTGATCTTTGGCCACTCAATTTCTCCCCTCGCTTACCAACTCCTGGTAGGCGGTCATGGCCGCCCTGGCCACCTGATCGCGCTGGCGTTGCACGTTCCAAAATTGCCTCTTGTACTTCCAAACGGTGGTGTGGCTTATGCGCTCGCCATATTCGACCCGGATCATTGCCGCGACAGCCTGTATGCTCGCGAAAGCCTCAAACATCGCATCCACCTTCTGGATCAATCCGGGATGACGGGCGCCAAGAACTTGCACTTTCGATACGCCGAGCCGTCCCATGGAATTTTGACTCCCAACCTATTTGCTCATCTGGCCGTTGAGCCGCTGAGCTCGCAAACCTGCGCGAAGCGCCTTGGAGTGCGGTGGCAGCAGCTACCGCTTTCCAACCTCGGCTCATCCTCCGAAGACGTATAAGTGCGAGCAAGAAAAGCGGTAGCTGCTGCTACCGCACTCCAAGGCGGGCTTCGCCCGCAAAGCCTTGAGAGGCGGCCAACGCCGCGCTCGCCTGCCGAACCAACTCTCGTTGCGCGCGCCAGTGCTTCCTCTTGTACCGCTCGACGGAGGACAGGCTTAGGCGCTCGCCATACTGGCTCTGGATCATGTGCCTGACATCTTGCGTGCGCCAGAAATCCTCGAACATCGCGTCCACCTTCTGGCACAAGCCGGGGTGCCGGGCCTCCAGGATTTGCAACTTCGTGACGGGATTTCGTCGCATGGAATTTGACCTCTTACCTAATCGGGCCATCGGGTCATCGGCCCATCGGGTCATCTGGTCATCTGGCCATTTCTTGCATTCATAATTCAGAATTCATAATTCATAATTCAGAACTCGCTTTTCCTAGCGACCTTTCCAAGGGCTGTGTTATATAGTCTCCACTACCTCATTCTTGAAAGTGAGGCGAACTCCATGCTCAAGCTATGGGCAGATAAATTGACGTTTATCTCCAAGGTCGTTAACGGCGCATCCGTTGCGCGGAAAATTGTTCGGTATGGTTCCGTGGGTTTCTTGTTCTCGCTGATGCCCATGGTAGCTTTTCCGCAATCCGGGGGTTTGACGAACTCCATCGAGATGGCAAAAAAGACCGTTGCTCCCATCGTTTGCTTCGTTCGCGACGCCTCCACCGGTACGCAACTGATAAGGTTCAGAATCATGGGAACTGTTTTTATGGTCGATCAGACGGGGACGTTCGTTACGGCCGACCATGTCATTACCGAAATGCTCAATCCTCCCCTCAAGGATGCCTGTAAATCGGCCATTTCGTTTCCCATAGGAGGGTGGAAGCGTGACCCGCAAACCAATGTGAAATGGTTTTCTTTCGATCCCGGGGGTTGCCAAATCAATAATGCCTCCGATGTCGCTGTGTGCAGGACTACTGACGATCTCTCCCGGCAACAAGGGATCAGTTTCGACGTAGCCACAATTTCGGGGGAAAGGCCGCAGGATGGGACCGCTATCTTCTTTACGGGTTTCCCCCTGCAAGCGACGGACCCCATCACGTCGATAGGATCCGTTGCCGGGTATCCCGCCGAAGAATCGTACTCCACGGTAATGATCGATAAGAATGCCTGGCCGGGAGCCAGCGGCAGTCCCATCTATTTGTCCGATGGGAAGACCTTGATAGGCATGATTACCCGAACTGGTTCGGGAGATGCGGCTGGGCTCTCTTTCGGAATTGGAGGCGTGAAAATATCGGCGATTTTGGCCAGTGCTCGAGCCAATTGGGAAGAGCAGAAGAAAAAGCAGCACGGAACACTCTCCCCTCCGGCAACACAACCTTAGAGATGAATAAACAGCGCCGAGCCGGCTCTGTAAGGGTCGATACGCCGTAAATTTGCTCATCGGGCCATCGGGCCATCGGCTCATCGGGCCATCGGGCCATCGGTTCATTGACGAATTTGGACCTTTACCTTTTGCCATTTGCGCTTTGCCTTTTGCCTTGCTCTTGACCAATCGGGCCATCGGGCCATCGGCTCATGGAGTCATCTGGCCACGTCTTGCATTCATAATTCAGAATTTCCTTTGCCTTTTGCCTTGCTCTTGAGCAATCGGGTCATGTGGCCATCGGGTGACCTGGCCATTTCTTCACTTCATAATTCATAATTCATAATTCCGAATTCCCGATCACCCGATTACCTCGCTTCGCCTAGGGCCGCGCACCGGCGGTCGTATTCATCCACGCCGTTGGCGGTGATGCGGGTCCAGCGGATGACTTCCGGCATGCCGAACTTCTTCTCGATGCCGAGTTCCACCCAGCCGCGATCGCGCATATAGCGCAGGTGAAAGTCCACGCCTTGCAGACTCACCGGACGGAGGCAATCGTCCAGATAGATGAGAATGCTGCGCGGCGTCACCGGCTGAAGTCCGCATTCGTTCAAGTAGCGCAGAATCTCCGTGCGGTCGAGCTCTTGCTCCGATTTGGTTTTCACCTTTGCCATGTGTAAGCCTTTTTCTAGGATTCAGGATTTAGGATCTAGGATTTAGGATTCAGGAACGAGCGTCCGCATTGGGCTGAATCCTGAATCCTAAATCCTAGTTCCTAAATCCTGAGTCCCGGCCTTCAACGGACCCCCGAATCACCGGCCGCCCGCCGATCGAGCAGATCGATTCCGGCCGGGGTGATCTTGACGGCGCGAATCTTCCGCAACTGCCCCGCAACGCGCGGGTGCTCCTCGACCTCTATAAAGCCTTTGCCCAAAAGGTACTCGAGGTGAAACTCCACGTCTTCCTTAGTGATGGTGTACGCCGAATAGTCGAGGTAATTGATGATGGCCGGGAACGTCGCGACGCCCGGATAGGCTTCCGCGAGATAGCGTAGAATTTCGCCGCGCTCAACTTCCTTGTTCGTCAGTAGGATCTTCATTAATCCTCATTATGGCGTTGAGTTTCCGCGACATGGCGCGGAGGGTTATTCCCAGCCCAATCCTCTCCTCGTGTATGGATTCGATGAGCGGGATCATCTTGGCATGCTGCTCCGCCGCCCTCGCGGTGCGCTCCAGCGACTCCGCCACACGAGTCTGCGTGGCGATAAAAACATCCATGGCCTGGACGGCCTTGCTCTGTGCGTGCCCGCGCGATGTTCCAAAACGGAAAATGCCGATGCCTGCGGCGCAGGCCCCGAGCCCCGTTCCCACCGCCACCGCAATCGCTACTGGGTCGATCGTCATAGCAAAACCTCAGTCGGAGGTTGATAGTCCAATGCCTGCTTTGAACTTTTAACTTTCAACTTTTGACTTTCGCCATCTCTTCATTGCTGGGGCTTGGCACCGCGTGCTGCCAAAATCCTTTGTACAGCGCGTGCTGGGCGGCGAACTGGAGGACCACCGATACCAGGAGGGTCAGGAGCCCCCGCACCAGCGTGGCCGTATCCGGCCATCTCACCGTCAGGCTGTGCGGGGCGTAGACAAACTCAATCCCCATCGAGGTCAGGAGCGCCGCAACACCGCTGGTCAACATGCAGATGCGCGGCTTGTTCTGGCCGATCCATGCAAAAGCGGCGCTCTGACTGCGCTTCGCGAGCTGAATCAGTAGAGGCATTACGAAGGTGATTAACACTTGAAGTTGAATCGAGTTTGAATCCATAATTGCTCCTTTGTCCTTTGTCCCTTGTCCTTGGTCCTTTGCCTTTGTCGTCAGGCTGCCCGTCGGCTCGGTGCAAGTGATCAAAGACCAATGACTAAGGACAAATGACCAATGACTAAGGACAAGTGACAGCTTTTAGGTCTTGCTCCAACGTCGCCAAGTCGAATCCCGAGGGCGCTTCGCCGGTTGCGCACAGCCAATCCTTGGAGACCAGCGCGTAGGCTTCCGAGCAGTATTCGTGAAACCACGCCCAGGTCATCTTCTTGAGTTGACCCCAGGTGATGCAGGTCAGAGTTGGGGGTTCGGGACTCGGGACTCGGGGTTCGAGTTCCCGGATTCGGGATTCGGAATTCGGGACTCGGGTTCCGGGACTCGGGGTTCGGGTTCCAGGACTCAGGGTTCGGGGTCCGGAATTCGGGATTGGGGATTCGGAATCTTCCTTCCCGAAACCCGAAACCCGAGGCCCGAGTCCCGAGTTCCTAAAATCGTACGCCACCAAATACACGGCGTGGCCGCCCCAGGAACCAGGCTCGTCATCGGGGCCTGGGTTCGCCGGCACATCCCAAACGTCCTGGTTCCGCGCGGTAAGAGGAAGCTCGACGCCAATGTACGCGCCGCCGAACAGCCAGATGGCGGTGGCAACAGCCGAAATTCGAAAATCGTCATTCGAAACTCGTGGCAAAACGGCCGAGTTTCGAGTGTCGAGTTTCGAGTTTCGGTCTTCCAGATCGACTGCGACGTATGCATCTAAACCGTGCCCGTCGAACGCTTGCTGCCGCCAGTTGTTCAGGACGTCGAGTTCTATCCCGCCCTGATCCGTCGCAGCGTCGGCGGGGTTGTAGCCGCACCACTTCTCGTAGGCGCCCAGCACTGCGGAATCCGGAATCGTAATCTCTTGTCCGGAATTCACCGTCCACGCCTGCACCGCATGGGCAGCGGCCGCAATCGTGCAGCAGCCCAGTTGGTCGTTCAGCATCATTCCCCAGTCCGTGACGCCGCGCGTGTAGTCAACCCGGGAAGGCGCGGGAGGAAGGGTGCTCGTCAAGTAGCGCGCTAACTTCAGAGTGCGCGAGTCGTGCCGCCGGGGGCGCTTGCCGAGCCGCATGTTGGAATGGTCTATTGCCATGATTAGTCTTTAGTCCTTTGTCCTTGGTCCTTGGTCCGTGGTCCTTTGTCCGTGGCAAATGACAACGGACAACGGACGACGGACAGCCTTTCCATTGCCATGATTAGTCTTTAGTCCTTGGTCCTTGGTCCGTGGCAACTGACAACGGACAACGGACGACGGACAGCCTTTCAAAGAATCAATGAGCCGATGATCGGATCATTGAGTGATTTGGTGATTTAGCGATTTAGCGATTTCAAATCACTCAATCACCCAACCGCTAAATCACTCAATGGCCTGGCCCGATTACTTCAGCTCCTTAAACCTTGGATCGCCTTTCACAATCTTGTTAAACTCGCGCTTGAGGTCCTTCGCCTTCCAGCCCTTCGGAATTCGGGATCCGGAATTCGGAATCCGGAATTCGGAATCTTCCTTCCCTAACGCCGAGCCCCGAACCTTTAGTCCCGCGCTCGCCGGCACCAAGGCGGCGATCTCGGTGACGGCCTGCGCGAGCAATTGCACTACCGCGGTAACCCTCGTGGCGGTCGTCGCATTTTTGATTTGCGCGGCGGATTCGAGTTGCGCGACGTTGGTATTCACCGCCGCAAATGCCGCCTGCACCGCTTGAAGATGGGTTGCCGTTGGGGAAGCCTTGTAAGTGTCAAGGGTCTTGACCAGAGCGTTGAAACCATTCTCGATGAGCGTAACCACCGGCGCCAGGGCCGGGTCGATCACATCAATCAGGCTGGCGGCGATGGGAGCGGCGACCTCCGCGTCAGACTCGACCGTATTCACCCACGCTGGCACGGTGCATGCGAGCATCACCAGGGCGATGGCCAAAACACCAACGAGAATCAAGGTTCGTAATTTCATAAATCCTCCAATGTCGAACAATGCGGTGATCCGGAGATCGGGTGATCGGGTGATCCGCTTGCTTGCGTTCTCCAGATTTCCCGATCCACTGGTCGCATGATCTGTTTGTTCACCCGATCTCCCGATCACCCGATCCATTTGTTCACCCGAGCCTTCACCGTCCCACGTGCAGCACAACCCAAAGACCCAACGCAGAAAAAGTCAGTAATAATAAGAATTCAGATAGAATGAGCATAAACACTGACCGGAATTCGAGAGATTGGACGCGTAGCGGTTTTCTCATATTGCTGTTTTCGGCTTTCAGCGCTCAGCTATCAGCTTTCTGTCTACTGCCTTCTGCCCGCTGACTGTTCGGGTTTCGGGGGCAAAAGGCCGGGATTCGGGTTTTGGGATTCGGGATCTTCCTTCCCTAATCCCGAGCCCTCAACCCCGAGTGCCGGGTCTTTAACCCCGAGTCCCGAATCCCGAGTCCCGATCACTCCCGGGTCTTTCCCCGTCGCAAACCACTGGAGGGCGCGGGGATCGTTCAGCCGGTAGAGGGTGACCAACTTAATAAGCTCCGCGGAGTAGCTGGGATTCGTGGAATATCCACAATGCTCCATGTCCAGTTGGGAGGTTTTGGGTCCCAGCCGCTCCGCAAACTTTTTCCAGTCGTCCCGCACTGCAAAGGCGGGCCGGTAGCGCGGCCCGCGCAACAACAGCGCGTGGGCGGTAAAGGCTTCGTCTAAATTGGGGAAGCGTTGAAACTGGGCGATGATCAGCTTCTTCTGCCCGTTCTCAATTTCCCAGGTCGCGGCATCAAAATGGCCGTAAGGATCGGGGCTAGGTGCTGGGTGTTGGGTGCTGGGTGTTGGGGGTTCGGAATTTGGAATCAGGCATCCGGAATTTGGAGTCTGGGATTCGGAATTCGGAATCTGAGATTCGGAATTCGGGGTTAGGGCTTCGCTTCCCGAACCCCGACTGCCGAGTCCCGAATCCCGAGTTTCTGACCCCGAGTCCCGAGTCCCTGGTTTCAATGTGCCGGGTGCTGATTGCTGAGTGCTTCGGTTTTCCCCAGCCCCTAGCCCCCGGCCCCCGGCCCCGAAGTGTGCGTACTTAATCCCGAACGGATTATTGGCGATGCGGAACAGGACGCTGCTTCCCCATCCGAACGTGGGCGTGGCGCTCTCCAGAATGGCCTGCGCGATGGTGACGCAAGCCGGAACCTCATACTCGCGCTGGCTTTGGAGCGCCGCGGGCGTGACCCGCAAAAGGAATTGCAACTGCTGCGGGGTCAAACGAGAAAGAGAAGGTGTTGGGTGCTGGGTGCCGGGTGCTGGGCATTCGGGATTCGGAATCCGGGATTCGGAATTCGGGATTGGGGATTCGGAGGGCCGGGATGCGGGATTAGGGGTTAGGGTTTCGCCTCCCCAATCCCGCGTCCCGAGTCCCGAATCCCGTGTTTCTGGCCCCGAGCCCCGAGCCCTGATCGGCATTGGGGGATGGGGGGATTTGAACGGGGGACTTGGTTCTTGCTTCGTGTTGGGATTTACGTCAGTTTGCACTTCGGGCAGCGGCAGCGTGTGCACCCGCCGCCGCCCTTCACTTGCGCTGATCAGACGCAAGCTAAATTGGAGTTACTGCAAAGTGTTCAGTTCTTCCGCCATTAGGATCGGCGGTCTTTCAGTGGTCGTCAGTTCTCAGTCATCAGTCCTCTGGCATTGATTCGGTGATTTTCAATCGCCAAATCACTAAATCGCTCAATCACCCGATGATCCGATCTCCCGATCACCCGATTGATTGCAGGGGGGCGGCTCCTGGGGCGTGCTTTCACCACCGGTGCCCTACCCTTGGCCTTGCTCGCTGTGAGTGCCGTTCCAACTTCTTGCGGCGAGGTGTTCGGTCTTTGTGTCGCCCCGCATCGGCTGGCCATCGGGCTTGCCCAGATGGGTCGCCAAAGTTGGAAGGGTACGAGTTGTAGATACCTCTTTCATTACGTAACCATCTTACAATACGGGGTAGCCTATTGTCAAGTGAATTCTTGTCAAATTTCCTACCGGTAGGAAGAAAAATGAGGAATTCCTAATGAAATTTCCTACCGGTAGGAAGTGAGTTTTTGGTTCACGACGCTTCGGCGTGGCGGAGACGCAAAAACGGGCTTTTTGGCCCTGACTTCGGACAATTTCGCTGGTCAAGAAGTCCGAATATGTGTGCGATTGGACCACTTCGTTAGTCAAAACATCAAAACACGCGCGAGTCGCGACATTTTCGTCAGTCAAGAAGTCCAGACGCCGGGAAAGCCGCGCCCTCCCGCCCCGCGTCGCTTCCATTTGTAAACTTCCAGTCATGCTGCAACCTCTGCTTGTAGACATGGCTGCTTTTCTTGAACCCCCCTCGCGGCCTGCACAGGATCGGAAGGCGCGCCGAGGCCGGGGCCGGAGGTCGAACCTATCTTTACGCCGGCGGCAGGAGGACGAGGGGATGTCTCCATTTGAGTGGCGCGAGTGCGGGCGCACAGGCGGGCGCGGGCGCGCGGCGTCATGATGTGTTCGCGAGTTGTAAAATCAAGACGGCAAACGGCGTTCGTGCAACGCCGGTCGCGAAAAGGACCGCGCGTCTCACTGACTTCGGTGCGGGCGCCACATTGTGGGCAAAACATGTTGTTTTCCTTTCCCCGAGTCATCGCGTGATCGGCGCATTGACCTTTAGCAGGATACTGAAAAACTCTTTTTCGGGATAACTATATTGCTAGCCTCGCCTGAAAACAAAGGACTTACAAGTGCCGAAGTAGGGCAAAACAGGCCGCTTTTCGACTTTTTCAGCATCCTGTTAGAAATTCGTCCATGGCTATTTGACCAATTGCAGGATTCGTTCGCTCAAAAAGACGTGAAGGCAAACGGCGGCGAGGGTCACGCCAACCGCCGCTCCCAACAACAGCCACCGAACGCGCAGCCAAAAGGCGTCGCGGGCACTTTCAATGCGCCCCACGGAGCGGCCAAAGGCGAAGGCATGAAGATGGTCGAAGCGGGACTGCGCCGCCGCCTCCAACGCGAGTGCGCCAGCTTCCGTCTGCAATTTCCGGCAGTAGTCTTCAAAGGTCTGGGACATGGTCGTCTCCGGCGCGTATTCCCTTTTCGGTCATCCTTGCCGATTCCCCATAGCCTCGATTGATGACCGACAGCGGAAAACTCAGCAGCGCTGCGTAAATTTCCTCAATGGCGGCCGGCTTGGCGAGGGCGGGGGTGTTGCTCTCGCGGGCGCAGTCCAGAGCGCGCACCGAGCCGCTGTAAAGGACAAAGTGGATGCCCCGGCGATGCGCTTCCTGGCGAACCACGTCCCACTCCTCTACAACAAAGCGCGAGTTGTGAGAGAGCGGGAACATGCCATCGCAGAGGACCGCATCGTGCTCGGGAAGGCAAAGAATCGCGGTCTGCAAGTCAGAGACAAGTGTAATAGCCTCTATATTTTGCGCCTGCCTGTCCAGGGAGTGGAGGAGCTCGGCGGTGAGCTCCGCGAGGGACGAATTATCCTCGACAATCAGAAGTTTCATAAATCACCTGCCAGCCCCCATCGGGCGCGAGATGGACAAAAGATAGATCGCCGCGTCGGCGCGGGGCGGAAGAGATTGGGTGAAAACTCGGCCAGCCGATGTCGAAGACGCCTTTAGGCGCGCGGAAGTTGCTGAGGGCACAACGCCGGGCTTAGGCCCGCCTCTAAGAAGACCATCGCCCTCCGGGGTTTTCACCCGGTTTCGGACGCTCCGCCCTCCCGGCCGCTCAAGGAGAACAGCTCGGCCCGGCGAGAAATCCCGGCGAGGGACGGGGTGTTGGCCTTGCTTCCCGCGATGCGCGTGGGAGGAGTTCAAGATTCGAAACGTTGAAGATTCAACCACTTCGCCTCCTGCAGGTACTTTAATGGGTTCAATAGCTTCTACACCCTCAGATGGGAAACACCTTGAAGAAGTTGACGAGGGGAAGACAGGAAGATTCCAGGCGCAATAGCGATGGGCGGAGGGGTGAGAAGGGATAGCAGGTGGGATAAGGGCAGGGTCTGATGGAGGAATAATTGGGGGTAGTGCGGGGCGGTGGACGGGCCGTTCCGCCCACCGCTGCTGCGTCTGGGAGGATGAGGACTCGAACGCGGCCCGGGGGGAAGTTTTGCCGCGTGGCATACCCGGAACTACGGATGAGCAGGATTTGTCGGCAGCGTAATGCCGGTAAGGTCCGTGCTCATGCGAGCCGGGCTGTCGCGGGGATAAGTGCGTGCGAAGAGAGGTTTCCACAAAACGCGAACGGTAAGAAGTGGTTAGTACACAAACGGTTACCCAAGAGATGAAAGCGGTGCCGGGCGAAACTCCAGGTTCCATAAAATTATCCGAGGAGTGGGTGCGCGAGCCCCCAAAGTTGCCGCGCGGCTGCGACCCCAGGGGGAGCCTCGCGCCGCCCAAGGGGAATGCGCTCAAGACGAAAGTTGGAGAACTCCATAACCATGATGAACGTGGAAACGAGGTGGCCGACTTTCATGATGCCGCTATAGGCTACCTCACGCGATTCGGCGAGGGGTATTTCGCTCGCCTAGCGGCCCACCTGAGCACGTTAGCGGCCATACTGGCAGGGAGCCCATGACTGACCGTCATATCAAACTCCGGTGCTTTTTGTTCCGCCCCCGCCGTTGTGGCGTCCGGGAGGCTACGTGGAACTTGCCGGTGGCCCACGCAAATTCCGGCGCGGGCAATTGCCGGTGACGCGGGGAGATGGCGCGGGGTAAAGTCGCCAGAAGCCACGCGCTTGGCTGCCTGCCCCAACTGAACTCATCGCTCATGAATTTGCAGCAGACTCGGACCAGGGGCGCTAGAGGCCCGTCCAGAAAGGCGCTTTTTGGAAAATCGTGCGCCGGAAACCAAGGGCTGCCGGTTCGACAAATCGCCAAAAACCTTGTTTCCGGACGGGCCTCTGGCAGGATCCTGAAAAACTCTTTTTCCGGATAACTATATTGCTAGCCTCGCCTGAAAACAAAGGACTTACAGGTGTCGAGGTAGGGCAAAACCGGCCGCTTTTCGACTTTTTCAGCGTCCGGCTAGGGAAGAACCGCAGACCTCAAAGACGGAGGTCTGCGCTACACTTGATTGTTCATGGCGTGTTGTAACGCTGAGCTTTAGCTCAGCACGTGCCGACCCCTCCCCTCCTCAAGTGAGGCTGATCGTGTCCCACATCTTTTGCTGGACACCGGGGGTGCTGATGCTGCTGATGCCCAATCGAGCCCCAAAGGGGCGAACTACCTCAGCCCAGGCCAACGGCCTGGGTCCGAGAACCCCT
>JBEKAD010000030.1:0-25505 GCA_050018435.1 Terriglobia bacterium | reverse complement strand
CCATCGTTCACCCTCCGGGTGTGAGGCTAGGATTCTTCACAAAATCTCTATACCACACATCCCGTGAGGGTGAACGTCTTTTCTGCGGTTTTCCGCTCGTACCAATCACGATTCTTGGGTTGTTCGTTGCGAGTCTTTGCGCCTTGGCGCCTTGGCGTCAGGCTTTTTATTTTTTCACACCTTCGTTGGCCTGGGCTCGATTACGTCGCCCCTTGGGGCTCAAGCGGGGATTCATGAAGCAAGAAAATCGCTTATATCGCGCAGCACCTGCTGAAACATTTCCGGGGTCAGGCGGCCGGTCTGAGTGTTTTGCTGGCTGGGGTGGTAGGAGCAGAACAGGCGGGGCAGGTCTGCGGGCGGCTGTAAATTTGCCCAATGGGGAAAAACCGCAGGCAACGTAAAACTTGCGCCGTGAGAAAAAACCAAGGTTGACCGGCGCGAGAAGCCCTCGCGCTTACCGAGCACGCGCAGGTAAGAATCAAACGCGATGCGCCCCAGCACTAGGACGGCGCGCACGCGCGTCAAGATCTCTAATTCCCTCTCCAGGTACGGCTCGCAATTGCGCAATTCTTCCGGGCTCGGTTTATTCTTGGGCGGCGCACAGCGGAGCGGTGCGGTGATGTAACAGTTGCGAAGCTCCAGCCCGTCGCTCCGCTCCCGCGAGGTCGGCTGATTCGCGAATCCCGCTGCATAGAGGCCGCGATAGAGGAAATCGCCCGAGCGGTCACCCGTAAACATCCGCCCGGTACGATTGGCGCCATGAGCTCCGGGGGCCAAGCCGAGGATCAGGAGTTCGGCGTGGGGGTCGCCGAAGCTGGGCACAGGTTTTCCCCAGTAATCGCAATGGCGATACATGCGGCGCTTTTCTTTGGCCACTTGACGGCAGTAACCGATGAGGTTCGCGCAGCGTGTGCAGGCGATCACCTGGCGTTGGAGTTGGGCGAGTTCGTGAGCTGCGCTGGGCATGAATCTCCTCTTGCCGGGCAGTTTGGTAGGGTTTCAAACATGGATATACAGGATGGACAGGATATCTTACTTCTTTTTTTTGCTCTGGCGATTCGGCCCGTCGATGGGGATAAAGCGCCGGGTTTGGCCGCACGGGGCAAACTCGGTTCCCCGACGCAGCACTAGACAGGGTATTCAGGGTTTTTATTCTCCCCGTTTTATCCTGTCCATCCTGCCCATCCATGTGAATACTCATGCAAGGTTTTCGCGAAACCACGATCCCTGAATCCAATTGTTCCGGTTTGCATCTAACCATGCGGGAGGAAAAAAGAAAACTTATGGAAAAGGTTATGCATCTCCAACCCGCCGACTGGCAGGGGATCGAGACGAGCGCCAAGCCGGTATTTTTGGACTTCTGGGCAGACTGGTGCGGTCCCTGCAAGATGCTCGCGCCGACGTTCAACCGGTTGGCGGAGAAGTATGGCGAACAGGTCACTTTCGCGAAAGTCAACGTCGATGAAATGCCCGAAGTCGCCAACAAGTTCGCAATTCGCTCAATTCCCACTCTCGTTTTATTGCAAGCCGGCAACGTGGTGGAGAAGTTGGTAGGACTGCGGTCGGAGCGGGAACTGGCGCAGGTGCTTAGCCGTTACGCGAACGGCAACAAATGAGGTGTCAGGTTGCAGGTGTCAGGGGTCAGGAAGGAAAAAGGTGCCAGGTGTCGGGTGTCGGCAAGAACCGCACCTCGTACCTGACCGCTAGCCCCTAGCACCTAACACGTCGCACCGGACACCTCGCACCTCGTACCTCACGACTAGCACCTAACACCATGTTTCCTTCCCTGGCACCTGACACCTGACACCTGAAACCTAGTTAAGCCCCCGGCCGTTGACCTAGCACGTTCGTGGTGTTGGGGAAGAACCCTTTCGGCGTGCTCATATAGCCGGATACGGAATCCTTGCCCAGTTTATTGACCACCAACTCCAGGGCGCTCGACGCCCCCTGCACGTAGAACCACAGGGGTTCATTCATGGCCCTGTTGCTGCGCTCGGTCCTCTTATCGTCAAAGGTGAGATAAATGCTGAAGACGTTTCTCTTCGGGTCGGTCCTTTCCAATTCCACGGTTACCGTTCCAACCTTCTGCTGAGCCTTTTTGCGGGGCAAAGTAAACTCAAAATAGTCGCGATCGCCCTTGTGCGCGAGGGCGACCAGTTCGTCGTGAGTGCGGGCAATGTCGCCCTTCAATTCACCCTTGGTGCCGGTAAGGGCGTTGGCAAACTCGGACTTGGTGCTGGCCAGATCCTGCTTGGTTCCCGCCAAATCCGTGCTCAGGCCGCCGATCTTGGCGTTGGAGTCAGCCTGAAGCTTGTTCACTTCATCGGCGCTGGCTTTCTGGGCGATGGCCCTGTTGAGTTGGGCCACCGCGGTCTGCTGTTGTTTTTGGACTTCCGCGGCCAGGGCGTGGGCGCGGGCCAGTTCCTGTTGGGTCAGGCCGAGCTTCTCCGAAGTAACCTGGAATTGCCCGCGCAGTTGTGCGTAGCGCTCGTCGCTGGAGTCCATGCGCCGGGTAATCAGATTCATCGCGTCACCCTGTCTCGTCGCGTAGTCGTTAAACTGGGAGCGAGCCATGAGCACCAACACCAAGTTCGCAATGGCCAGGATGGCCAGCGCCCCCACTAGCCAGGGCAGCGCTTTCCCACCTCCTGTGGTGGGAGCCGATTGGGGACCTTGCTGAACTAAAACATACTGAGGGGCTCCGGGTGGGGGTTGAGCCGACGCGGGCGCCGCCTCAGGGGCGGTCACGCGTCGCGTGGGCGCATCGTTCAGGCCAAACATCGAGTGGCCGGGGTTAGGGTCTTTGTCTGCCATACGTTCTCCTCTGTTACCAAATGCAGTGGGCGAGTTCACCGGAACCGCCCGATAAGCCTACTCCTATGATGCCGCATTCGGCGATTGGGTTTAAGTGTAAATGCATTTTAACTTTCCCAAAACCGGCACAGTATCCCATTAAAAGCAAGCTGGTTCAAGGGCTGGTAGTGAGTCAGTTTGCTGTAGCGGCGCTCTCTGAGCGCCGGAGTCTATCGAATCACAAGCCGGCGGTCAGAGACCGCCGCTACAACAAACCAAACTGACCCACTACCCAAGCGCTGAGGAACGCGACTTAGGGGCAAGTTTGAATCAGCGCCACGGCGTCAGCCCGGATGGCCTCGCCGCGCCCGACGGCGTCCAGGCCTTCACCGGATTTGGCCTTGACGCTCACCTGGCCAGGCTTGAGGGCCAGTGCCGCGGCCACTTTCCTTTCCAGGGAGGGGATGTGCGGCGCCAGCTTGGGCCGCTCCAAACCCACCGTTGCGTCGATGTTGACAATGCTATACCCGGCGGCGTCGAGCAATTGGCGGACGTGGCGCAGGAAGAGCAAGCTGGAAGCGTTTTTCCACTGAGGAGAGGTGTTGGGGAAGTGGCGCCCGATGTCACCGAGGCGCGCCGCCCCCAGCAAAGCGTCACAAATCGCGTGGGCCAGCACGTCGCCATCGGAATGGCCCACCGGGCCCTTGTCAAAGGGAATGCGCACCCCGCCCAGAATCAGCTTGCGTCCGTCCGCCAGCCGGTGGAGGTCGTTGCCGATTCCCACGCGCAACAGCAGGGATAGAGGTGGGACAAGCCTCGCCGTCCCGCCGATCCCGGTTGCGCGCATGGACAAAACGCCACTGCCACTGAGTTTTCGCGTTCTGCGTGAAGGGTTCATATTCCCCAAATCAGGCGTCGTCCCGGATGTGTTCGCGCTCTTGAGCGATGTAAAGGCGGGCCAATGGCAAATCCGAGGGTTTAGTGATTTTGATGTTCCGGTCGGATCCCATCAGGACCGTCACGTCGTGACCTTCGTGTTCCACCAGGCTGGACTCGTCGGTGCCGTAATAACCCTCCGCCAAGGCGCGGTCAAAGGCCTGGCGCAGAAGGGTGTAACGAAAGGCTTGCGGCGTCTGAGCCAGAACAATGCGCTCGCGCGGAATGGTCCCCCGAATGGTTTGCCGCTCCACTTTTTTCACCGTATCCACGCTGGGAATGCCCAAAATGGCCGCACCGTCTTTGCGCGCGGCCTCGACGACTTGGCGAATCATGGCGAGTGCAATGAAGGGGCGCACCGCATCGTGGACCACCACCACATCCGTTTGCGGCGGGGCCTGATCCAAGCAGCGGGCGACGGTTTCCTGCCGCGACGCCCCACCCGCCAGCAGCCGCACGTTCTTGGCAAAATGCTCAGTGGCGATCTCCTTGGCGGCCCGATCCATGTCCTCCGGCCGCACCCCCAAGAAAATCTCGTCGATAGCTTCGGAAGCCGCAAACTTCCTGAGGGTGTGAACGAAAATAGGAATGCCCTCGAGGGAGAGAAATTGTTTGGGCGTAGCTCCACCCATCCTTAAGCCCGTACCCGCCGCCGGAATGATGGCTAAAACGCTCATGAGAAGCCGTCAGTTGTCAGTCGTCAGTTGTCAGTTGTCGGTACAAACCATCGCTAAGAACTTCTTATTCGAGGCATACTTAGGAGCGTCGCGACACTGAAGGCGGCGTCCCATCTTGCGTGAAGGCCAATACTCCCTCGTTTCAATCGGGCACACACGCGACCATTGCGGGAAAAAAAGAGCGACGGAGATCACCTGCCCTCCGTCGCCTCAGCAACTCCAGAAAGCTCACCAGGGCGCAACTGACAACTGACTACTGACAACTGACTACTGACACTTACTGGTGAACCGTCTCGGCCAAGGCTCTCCGTTCATCGTACTTGCCAAAGATCATTTTCCCGGCCGTGGTCTGCAAAACGCTCGTCACGGAAATGTCGATGGTCTTAGAGATCATTTTCTTGGCGTTGTCCACCACCACCATGGTGCCGTCATCCAAGTAGGCGACGCCCTGGTTGTATTCCTTGCCTTCCTTCAGAATAAACACCCGCATAGTCTCACCCGGCAGGACGACGGGCTTCAGCGCGTTGGCCAGTTCGTTGATATTGAGCACCGAGACACCCTGGAGTTGGGCCACTTTGTTGAGATTGAAATCGTTGGTGACGATTTTCCCTTCGTAAGCCCGCGCTAACTCGATGAGCTTCAGATCGACTTCGCGGAGCTGGGGAAAATCTTCCTCGACAATCTGCACCGCGATATTGCTCATTTTCTGCATGCGCTGGAGGATGTCTAAACCCCTCCGCCCGCGATTGCGCTTCAGTGGATCGGAAGAGTCCGCCACCAACTGTAGTTCGCGGAGCACAAACTTGGGAACGATAAGTGTCCCGTCAATAAAGCTCGTTTCGCAAACGTCCGCGATGCGGCCGTCGATAATGACGCTTGTGTCGAGCACTTTGTAATTCTTGCGAGACTGCCTTTCGGTGGCAAAAAGTCCGCCGAGCGCACCGAGATTGAGCAAGTCACCTTTCTTGGCGCCCAGCACCAATCCCACGTAGGCCATCAGCAGCAGCAAGGCCACCTGAAAGAAGGAGCTTACGGATTTATCGATTGCCGTCAGGCTCAGCAGATGGCTGATCATGAGCGCGCCGAGAATGCCCAGGATCGAACCGAAAGCCGCACCCATCAGGCGCTTCAGGCTCGCTTTCTCCAGCCGCACTTCAAAGAAAATGAACAAAATCCCTAAGGCAAAGCCTAATATTGCAGATTGGATGTCGGAAAAGCGAAAAGGATGAAGATGTATTGCGGCCGCGGTAATGATAATAACGAAAATGACGCGGACCGCTCCCATTTCCCACGACATAGGGCCTGACCTCCTTCTGGAACCGGTTCACCTGTATCAACATGATTCTACCGGCCCCCTATTTGATTACGGTATGACAAACGGAGTATACCATCCCCTCGGGCGGGGTGAAAGCAAGTTAAGAAAGCGGGCGCTTACTGAATGATAAACATTTCCCTTACAAATAAACCGATCCTCGCGCCACGGCCCAGGGGGATTATCGCCGTGCTTTAGACTTGATGGTAATGGGTGTGCCGGTGAAACCGAATTTCTCCCGGATGCGGTTTTCGAGAAAGCGCTCGAAGGAAAAGTGCAATTTGCCGGAGCGATTGGTGAAGGCGATGAAGATGGGTGGCGCCACCCCTGCCTGGGTCAAATAGTAAAGCCGGGTGGGCTTACCCGACGGGGAGGAAGCGCGCTCGAAATCCACCTCCGCCAGAAACCGGTTCATCTCTGAAGTGCTGACGCGAAGCTGGCGGGCTTCGGCAACCTGCGCGATGGCCTGCAATAAGTTTTCCAACCGTTGTCCGCGCAGCGCGGAGACAAAGACGATGGGCGCGTAATCCAGGTACTTCATACGATCCCGAATTTCCTCGGTGAAATCCTGGGTGGTGGTGGGGCCCTTGCGAATGGCGTCCCACTTGTTCACCACGATGATGACGGAGCGCCGGCTTTCGTGGGCGTATCCGCCGATGTGGGTGTCGAGCGCGTTGACGCCTTCCTGGGCGTCTAGGATCAGCAGCGCCACGTCCGCACGCTCCAAGTGCTTGCGCGCTTGGATGACGCTGAGCTTTTCTGCCAATAATTTGGTTTTGCCCTTGCGACGGATACCCGCCGTATCCACAAAACGAAAGTGCCGCCCGTCGCGCTCCAATTCCGCGTCCACGGCGTCGCGCGTGGTCCCCGGCACGGACGAGACAATCGAGCGCTCTTCGTTGAGGAGCCGATTGAGCAGGGTGGACTTTCCTACGTTGGGCCGGCCGATGATGGCAACGTGAATCGGATGATCGGGTGATCCGAGGATCGGGTGATCGGGTGATCCGACGATCTGGTGATCGGGTGATCCGATGATCGGGTGATCGGGCCTCTGGCCCGCACGTGACAAGTCTTCCGCCTTAGATTCCGGCGGGGCAGGGGGAAGTGAGGGGTCCTTCGTGTGAGGCTCGGGAGATTCATCCTCCACGATGGCGTCATGCACGAATCCCGCGGTCACATGGTCCAGCAAATCATCCAGCCCCAGGCCGTGCTCGGCAGAGATGGGAAAGATGTGTTTGATTCCCAAACGATGGAATTCCGCTGCCAACGGCGAGTGCTGCTCCGCGTCAACCTTGTTCACGGCCACGGCCAGGGGTTTTCCAGTGCGGCGCAAGAGCTGCGCCAACTCTTCATCCAGCGGCACCACGCCTTCGCGGGCATCCACAACAAGAACCAGGTGCGCGGCTTCCTCAATCGCCACTTGCGCCTGGCGATAAATCTCAATGGGGATCAGTTCCTTCTCCGAGGGGATAAGGCCCCCTGTGTCGATGACTTCGAAAGGTTTGCCCATCCACTCGGCGCGAGCGTATAGGCGGTCACGGGTCATGCCGGGTTCGTCGCCCACCAGCGCCCGGCGCTGTCCGCAAATGCGGTTGAACAGTGTGGACTTGCCCACGTTGGGGCGGCCGAGAATCACGATGCGTGGAAGGTGGGGCATGGGAAAAGAAGTCGAAAGTCGAAAGTCAATAGTCGATAGTTAAAAGTCTAAAGTTTAAAGTAGCGCCGACCTTTAGGTCGGCATTTTTCGCGAGTGCCCGACTGGGACATACGGGATTACCGAACTCCGGATGGGCCGAGAAGCCCACAGCGGCGGGCGAAATACTGAAACGACGGATTTCTCGCCCCCGCGGTGTCCACATCGAAGAGTTTGAGGATCTCGACCATGTAGGACGTCCGAGAATTAAAAGGCTTTGGAAGGGCGGCATCAAATTGCTCCTTCGTGAGGTTGGTCGTGTCCCCTGGCACGCTTACTCCCCACTGACTATTGGCCGGCACTCCGGCTAAGTACCAACCCTCTATTTCTTTCACCACGATAATCACTCGCGCGTGCTCCAACTCCCTGAACTTTTTCAGGAGTATTTGCCTTCTCTCGGGAAAACAAGGGCAGGAATTGATATCTGCGAGGAGGAAATACTCGGCGCCCGTCGACTTGATGTTACGTAGATATGAGCTTACCTTTGCTGGCTTCTCCTGGGCGTACCGGAACGTGTCGATCCAATCGTAGCCTTTACTGAGTCGCGGGCTTATGACAGTGCGGGCGAATCGCTCATCGTCATCACCTTCTACGAAAAGGTAAAGCGCCCTGTAAGCCATTTTAGTTGTGGAGAAGGTTGTGCACGAAGAGTTCCTCCAAGCCGATTTCGCTCTGGAGAAAGCCCTTCACATCTTCCCGCTCCGCGGGCTTGGTAATCGTTGAGAAGCCTTCCGTGTCCCTCGAAACGAGATGAACGTCAGCGATGTCGGCATTTCTTACAACCTCGGGATTATGTGTCGTAACAATGACCTGCTTGCGCGCGGATGCCTCTTTCATCATCCCGACAATTCGAGAAATCAAGTGGGGATGGACGTTCCGTTCCGGTTCCTCGAAAATGGCGATGGGCTTCCTTTCAAAATACAGAGCGACGATCAGCGCAGCAACGTTGATCGTTCCATCCGAAATGAACGAAGCCGGAATGGGCTTATTCTCGGCAAACTTTTCTCGCAGGCTGAAGAGAAGCGATTTGTCTGCAAATCTTTCGACGTCCAGGTCGACTGCGAACGGCAGCAGGTCTTGGAGAAGGTTGGCGAAGTTTCGCTTGTCGGCGGCGTCCTCCACAATTTTTTTGAGGACAATCGCCAGGTTACTGCCGTCCTCTTCCAATTCAGCCTTGGCGGTTATGGGAATCGCCTTCTTCGGTAGCTTGGGGTCGAAGTCGTATATGGCAATGTCGCTGAGGGGAGAAGACTGACCGTGTTCCAGAAAGAGTGAGCGGTCAGACACGTCGCGCCGCACGAACCACGGCGTGACTTGGTACTCTTCCACCGACACGCCCTCAGGGGGCGTGACCTTCACGTTCGCCGTCTTCGCCTGCCGGACGACAACAATCTCACCAAGACCATGGCGTTGTGCGGACCCGGAACTTCCGCGGCGTGGCATACCGAGAAACTCAGCATTGACCCATAGACGCTCATCAAGAACCTCGAACCCAGCTCGCTTTGAGGGAAACCCGACCACGAAACTGTAACGGCTTTCACGTGGCTCCAGAAGGATGTCTCCACTCCGGGACGTCGCGATGACCGCCCCCCCCTCGGCGAGCCCTCCCGAAACCACAACCTCCACAAACAGATTCTCGCGAGGGCCAATGTTCAGGTTCGTGAGGTATTCGGGACCGCCTTGGAGTGAAATGGCGTTTTCCAAGCCGTGGCGTTGAATGTCGCGCAAAAACTCTATGATATGAATGAAGTTCGACTTTCCCGAGGCGTTCGCCCCGATGAGCACGTTGAAGTTTCCCAGATGGACTTCCACGTCCTTAAAGCTCTTGAAGTTCTTCACCCTGATTGTCTTGATCGCCATCCATGACCCCAACCGGCAAAGCCCATTTTAACAGACAACCTCCAGCCGTGGGCTCGAATTGTCCTAGCCCGGTTGTAGGGGTACGGCTTGCCGTACCCTCTTGATTCGGTCGCGCGATAAAAATGAAGAGGGTACGGCAAGCCGTACCCCTACAACCACGGCGGCAGATCCGCTGGCCAATTGTCAAGAGTTAGGTGTCACGCGACACTAGAGTATCTTGGCGTGCGCGGCGACAAGGTCAATTTCCATCAGGGGGACGCTCCATGCTTAAACGGTCCCAAGGACCAGTTTCCCTTCGCACGGGGGACAACGCATTTGCGGGCCTGCCGGTGTGTTATCCTTTCAATGTCGCGCCGCGATGCGCGCGCATTTGTGCACAGGATAAGTCGAAGGCCCAAGTTAGACTTCCTGCCGAGGATGTGTCAAGCTGATGCGCTATTATCCCATCTTTCTGGACCTGCGGGGGCGGCGTTGCACCGTAGTGGGAGGGGGGCGTGTTGCGGAGCGAAAGGTGCAAGCGCTCCTGCGCGCCGGCGCCAGCGTACACGTGATCAGCCCGACGGTGACCCCACGCTTGGCGCTGCTGGCCGCGCGCAAGAAAATCGACCTTACCCCGCGCGCTTACCGCCCCGGCGATTTGGAAGGCCCGGCGCCGGCACGGGTCAAAAGGCCGCGCGCAGTTCCACCAACCGCCCCGAGACGCAGAGGGCCGTCCGCAAGGGTGCAGAAGAGATCGGGGCGCTGGTGAACGCCGCCGATGATGCGCACGCATCCGATTTCATTGTGCCCGCCTCGTTTGCGCAAGGCGACTTGGCGGTAGCCATTTCAACTTCGGGCGCGAGCCCGGCGCTGGCCCGCCGGCTGCGTCGGCAGCTTCAGCTCACGCTGGGACGCGAATACCGCGCCTACTTGAAGTTTTTGCGCGAAGCTCGCAAGCAGGTTATGGCTACCGTGCCCGATGAAGCCCAACGGACCAAAATCTTCCGCCAACTCTCGGGGGCTCAGGTGATGGATTGGTTGTGGAAGGGCGCACCCCGGGGCACGGCATTGGACGTAAAGAAGTGGCTGGCGAAAGTCGTTGGGACAGAGTGAGCGGCTCCGGGGACGGCAAACAGCAAGAGCGGGACCCCTCACCTGCCCTCGTCCCTCGGGCACCCTCTCCCCAAGGGAGAGGGCTAAATTCGCGATTGACCGCTGACCGCCGAAAGCTGATAGCTGACCGCTGATAGCTTCCTATGCCGACTACAACCAACAAACCGCCAGACAAACTCCCCCTCGAGAAGGTCTTTGCTCCCGGGGGGTGGCTGGCGCGCCACCATCCGAAGTACGAATTTCGGCCGGGGCAACTCGAGATGGCGGAGAGTGTGGAGGCGGCGCTGGAAAACCGCCAGCACCTGATTGTGGAAGCGGGCACCGGGACTGGCAAGACGCTAGCGTACCTCGTGCCGCTGCTGCGCAGTGGTTTGCGAACGGTAATCTCCACAGGAACCAAAAACCTCCAGGAGCAGCT
The DNA here is from genome assembly GCA_050018435.1 of Terriglobia bacterium. Classification (GTDB taxonomy): domain Bacteria; phylum Acidobacteriota; class Terriglobia; order UBA7540; family UBA7540; genus Bog-366. The sequence goes on along the minus strand of JBEKAD010000030.1, from coordinate 14,724 downwards.
CTTTTACAAAGACGTTCCTTTTCTCAAAAAGATGTTCCCGCAGATGCGCGTCACGCTGATGAAGGGGCGCCAGAACTATCTCTGCCGGCAGAAGCTCTACGACATCGAGAAACAGCCCGTCCTAAACGGCATGGAGGAGGTGGAGCAGTACCCGAAACTGCGCCAGTGGGAGGAACGCACCGAAACCGGCGACCGCGCGGAATTGCGCTGGCTGCCGGATGCGAGCGAGCTATGGAAAAAGGTGGATGCGCGCAGCGAGGCCTGCACGGGGCAAAAGTGCCGCGAGTTCGAGCGTTGCTTCATCACCCGGATGCATCAGCGGGCGGCGGAATCCGACTTGCTCATCGTGAACCACCACTTGTTCTTCGCCGACCTCGCCCTGCGGCAACGGGAGCACGCCGCGCTGCTGCCGGACTATGCGGGGCTGGTGTTCGACGAAGCCCATGAGCTGGAAGACGTGGCCACGCAGTACTTCGGCGTGGAAGTGAGCAACTACCGCGTGGAGGAATTGGCGCGCGATACCGAAGCGACGTTGCGGATGAAGGGCATCAAAAGCCATGAAGTTCTGGCCGCCGTGGGGGAACTGCGGCGCCGCGCCGATTTGTTCTTCGAGCTTTTCCCGCGCACCGAAGGGCGCTCCAATTTTGACAATCGCGAGAGTTTCCTGGACGTCAATCGCGGCGCCTACTCGGCCTTGGCCAACGCGTTCATGCTCCTTCAGACGGAACTCGGCCGAGTGCCGGACCGTCCAGAGGAAATCAATAATCTGATGAGACGCGCCCAGGAACTGCGCGCAACTTTTGAAGTGGTGCTGGAAAGTCACGAACGCAACATGGTGTATTGGTGGGAGCGGCGCGGACGCGGCGTCTTCATGCAGGCTACGCCCATCGACGTCTCCGCGCTGCTGCGCAAGCGGCTGTTTGAGCAGGTGGAGACCGTGATCCTGACCTCGGCGACGCTGGCGGTGGGCGGAACGTTCGATTTCCTCAAGCGCCGGCTGGGAGTCCAAAACGCCAAAGAACGTATTCTCGATTCCCACTTCGATTACGCTCACCAATCGTTGCTCTATACCCCCATCCATTTACCTGACCCGCGCCAGCCGGATTTTGCGCGCCTGGCGGCGGAAGAAATCGTGCAGTTGCTGAAGACCACCCGCGGACGCGCCTTTGTGCTTTTCACTTCCTACGCGCAAATGCGCGACGTTTATGAGCGCGTACGGCCGCGCTTGCGGTATCCCCTGCTGATTCAAGGTTCGATGCCGCGGACGGAATTGCTGGACCGCTTCCGCTCAACACCCCATGCTGTGCTCTTCGGCACCAGTTCGTTCTGGCAGGGCGTGGATGTGCAGGGCGAGCAATTGAGTGCAGTGCTGATCGACCGCCTACCCTTCGCCGTCCCCACCGACCCCGTTACTGCCGCCCGTATCCGGCAAATCAATGAAGAGGGCGGCAACGCTTTTACCGATTACCAGGTGCCGCAAGCGGTCATCACCCTGAAACAAGGTTTCGGTAGGCTCATCCGCAGTGAAAGCGACCGCGGCATCCTGGTGATGCTGGACCACCGCCTGATGCGCATGCCCTACGGGCGTGTCTTCCTGGAAAGCCTCCCCCCTTACCACAAGACGAATCGGCTGGAAGACGTGAAGGCCTTCATGCGAGAATGAGAAAGCTGGAAGTTAGGAGTTAGAAGCTAGAAGTTAGGAGCCAGAAGCTAGGAGTTAGAAGTTAGGAGTTAGAAGTCAGGGGTTAGAAGACAGGAATCGAGGTCACGCGTCAGTGGTTGCACGGCTCCTTCTAGCTTCTAACTTCTAGCTTCTGTCTCCTTCTCGAGGTTTACATGTTTGAAGTTTCCGTAGAGTACACGTTCTCGGCAGGGCATGCCCTGCGCGGATACAAAGGTAAGTGTGAAAACGTTCACGGGCACAATTACAAAATCCAATTGGTCGTGGGCGGCGAGCAGCTTGATTCAACGGGGTTGTTGATGGATTTCGTGGAGGTGCGGAAGGCCATCAAAGAACTGGTGGAGCGCTTGGATCACCGCTTCCTGAATGACCTTGCGCCTTTCGATAAGCTGAATCCCTCGGCGGAAAACATCGCCAAGTATTTTTGTGATGAGCTGGAACCGCAAGTCCGGAATCGGGGCCTGCAAGTTCAGGCCGTAACGATTTGGGAGACAGATACGACCTCAGCCACGTATCGTCCGACAGGAGGAGTTAGAATTTAGAAGCTAGAAGTTAGAATCTAGAATCTAGAAGTTAGAAGGCGCCGTCCAATCAGTGAAGCGTGACCCCGATTCCTGGCTCCTGTCTGCTGGCTCCTAGCTTCTCGCTTCTCGCTTCTAGCTTCTGCCTTCTTTTTACCACGTCCAGAAAGCCACCGCGGGATGCAACTCCGCCTGGTGCTGTTGGGCGCAGACGCCTTCCTTGCAGATGTAAGTGTCTTCGCACCAGCGGCAGCGGGCCAACTGGACCCTTTCGCGGATGGTCCCACAGATGGCGCAGGCTTCCAGCATGTCAGCAACCACGTGCCGGGAGTAACTTCGCCAAGTTTCCATGACTTCACGTTCTTCCCGAATCTTTTCGAGTTCGTCGTGGCTTAGCATAACCCGCTCCCTCGTCTCTACCTATTCGGATGCAACCTGGGGGCCATCATTTGGCTCCTCTGCTACTTAATATCGGCCGAAGAAGAAACTGCCTTAGATTCAGTTAATTAGGGTACCACATAAATTTGACGTACATCAAATCTGAACATCAGACAATGACTTTTTGCACATTTTTTTGCCTATTTAGGAACTTAAATTCCCCTTTTGCGACGCCGTTCCTTGCAGCCCCTTCTCTACGGGCCACGAGGAAATAGGGTAAAATGCTGGGAGGAGTTTGCGGAGGCTTGCAGGTCCCACAAACCAATGGTGATAACGGAAATCTTCAAGTCGATTCAAGGAGAGTCTACTTTCGCGGGATTGCCCTGCGTTTTCGTCCGCCTGACCGGCTGCAACTTGCGATGCCATTGGTGCGACACGGCTTACGCGTTTCATGGCGGGCAGAAGATGACGGTGGATGAAGTCATGGCGCGGGTTCACCAGTTGGGGGGCAAACTGGTAGAGCTGACCGGCGGTGAGCCGCTGCTTCAAGATGATGTCTACCCCTTAACGGAGCAACTGTTAGGTGAAGGATTTCGGGTGCTGGTGGAAACCAGCGGGGAGCGCCACATCGGCCGTCTGCCGCGGGCGGTCATTAAAGTGCTCGATGTCAAGTGTCCCGGCAGTGGCGAAGGCGGAACCTTCTGTGCTGATAACTTGGGCGCTCTGGAAAAGAAAGATCAGATCAAATTCGTGATTGTCGACGAGAATGACTATCGCTACGCCCGCGATTTCATGCTCCAGCACGATCTGCGCGGGCGGGTTGACGAGGTTATCCTCTCACCGGTCTTTGGGCAGTTGCACCCGCGCCAACTCGCCGAGTGGATTCTGCGCGACGGATTGGACGTCCGCCTGGGCCTACAGATTCACAAGTTCATTTGGGACCCGGATGCACGCGGAGTATAAAATACGGGATACGGGGTTCGGGAGTCGGGATTCGGGGCAGGGAAAGACCAATTCTGAATTCTGAATTATGAATGATGAACCTCGAATATCGAATCGGTATGGGGGGTGGTGCAGGTTACGATTTGGATGTCAGTGCGCAAGGCCATGGCCTCGCGCGAGTTTCGAGTGGCGGGTTTTGAGTTTCGATAACAGATGAGAGCTGATGGCTGAGAACTACAGACTGACGACTGACAACTGATGACTGAAAACTACCAACAAACCACGGACGACGGACCACGGACCACGGACGACGGACCACGGACCACGGACAAGCCCTTAGCCATCATCCTCGCCAGCGGCGGCATGGACAGTTGCGTGACGACCGCGATTGCCCATGTTGATTATCGTCTCGCCATGCTCCATGTGAGATACGGCCAGCGGACGGAGGCGCGCGAGCTCCGTGCTTTCCACGCTCTGGCGGATTTCTACCAAGCCGAGCATCGCCTGGTATGCCGGCTGGATCACCTGACACAAATCGGCGGGTCGAGCTTGACCGACGCCAAGATGGCGGTCGAGCGCGCCAATCTGGAGAGGCAGGACATCCCCTCCAGCTACGTTCCCTTTCGCAACGCGCATTTCATTTCCATCGCGGTTTCCTGGGGCGAGGTTTTAGGGGCGCGCAAGATTTTCGTGGGGGCCGTTGCGGAAGACAGCTCCGGTTATCCCGATTGCCGCCCGGAATACTATGCGGCGTTCAATCGCGTTATCGCCGCCGGAACCAAACCCGAGACGCAATTAGAGATCGTGACACCGGTGATTGATATGCGGAAGAGTGAGATTGTTCGACGCGGCCGCGAACTGGGCGCGCCCTTCGAGCTCACTTGGTCGTGCTACCAGGGGCAGGACGTGGCGTGCGGCGTGTGCGATAGTTGCGCCTTGCGCCTGCGGGCTTTCGAGGAGGCAGGCATGGACGATCCCCTTCCCTATTTCCAGCGCCCCCGCTACCCGCGGAAGCAGGAATACCGAGGTCCCTAAGAAAAGCTGCGAACCTGTTGAGTCCCTGGCTCCAAACAGATAGAATGTGGGTGACTCACATAAAGGGAGGAGACACTTATGTCTAGTTCTTGGACGCGGAGATTGATGGGGGTTGCAATCATCTTCGCCACGTTGTTGACTTGCATTCCGGCCTTTGCGCAGACCGGCGGCTTGACGGGAAAGTGTGTGGGGCAAGGAAAAGCACCGTTGGCGGGTTATACGCTCCTCATTGAGCGCACCGAAATGAAATGGAGTTCAAAGGTCAAGACCAACAAGAAGGGGGAGTACACTTATATTGGTTTGATGCCCGGGCAGTACAAAATCACGCTGCTCGGCCCTGACGGCAAGCCCATGTATTCCGAGCAACACCCTGTGGGGATCGGCGACCCCACGGAAGTCAACATTGACATTGGCAAGGCCATGGAGGAAGCCAAGAAAACCCAGGAGGCCAATCCCGAGTACCAGAAGCAGGTGGCAGAACAAAAGCAAAGCGCGAGTTTGAAGCAGATGTTCGACCAGGGACGCGCGCTCTACGCGCAGAAGCAGTATACTGACGCGGCCGCTATCTTCGAGAAGGCTCTGGCTCTCGCCAAAGATAGAAATATTCCGGTGGTCTTAGGCCAATTGGGTGAAACGTGGGCCGCGGCCGCCAGCATCGAAACCAATCCTGACACGCGGAAGCAGGACGAAGCCAAATCGTTGGATTATTACACTAAGGTCCTGCAAATCGCTCCCGACGATGCCACTCTGCACAACAACTTGGGCAATCTGTATGCCCAGATGGGTAGGGCTGCGGACGCCGCAGCCGAGTTCAAGAAGGCGGCGGACTTGGACCCCACTCATGCCTCAGGTTACTACTATAACTTGGGCGCCATCATGGTGAACAAGGGGCAGATGGATGAAGCCGCGGCCGCGTTCAAGAAGGCCGCCGATGTCGACCCTACGAATGCCAATGCCTGGTACCAGTACGGTATGGCTCTGATGGGCAAGGCGGAAGTCAAGCCCGATGGGACGCTGGTTCCGGCGCCCGGCACCATCGAAGCCTTCCAGACTTACCTGAAGCTCGCGCCCAACGGACCCAATGCTGCCGCGGCGCAAGCCAGCATTGACTCACTTCAGGGCAAGACTAGCTTGGAGTACAAATCAGCCCCGAAGAAGAAGAAATAGTTCTTTCTCAAGACCCCAGGCCCCGCAGCTCCGTCCGCAACCCCGCTGCGGGGCTTTTTCATTGATAAGGATTCCTGATGAGAGCATCCTGGCTGATCTGCTCCGGCTTAGCGCTTCTGGCACAGCCGCTCCTTGCCGACACCATCTATCAGACCACTTCGCAGGGCAAGGAAATTGTCTTGCAACGCGACGCCATGGTCGTCCAGCAAGATTCGTCTTTCGTCGTGTACAAGCACTTTGACCTCAAAGAGCGCCGCGTCACGGTGGTGCGGCTGAACCGGGGCAGCTTACCTTTTCGCGTCCAGGTCAGCAATGCCAGCGGGCGCGCGCAAATTCTGGAGGTCTGGAAACGCTTCGGGTACAAGGCGACCATTACCGATCAGGCCGGCAAGATCACTCACGTCTTTGATCTCTACCTCGACTTTTATCCGCCGGGAGGCCGCGGGTCCCTGCTCGAGTCGGTTGCTCCCCGCACGAGCTTCCCCATGCAGATCGACAGTGGAGGGGCTGATGAACTCGAATTCGACAAGATCGATCGCGTGGAGATCCAAGGAGAGCGGCTCAGCGTCACCCGGCGCGAAGGGAAAACCGTCACGGGGAAATTCCTGATGCCCACCACTCAGCCCGCCGAGGTCCTCGTCCTGGGCATTACCGAAAAGTATGACCCGGCCAGTCAACAGGTCTTTGATTTCTCCGTCCCGCTTTCCCAATTGAAATTGATTTCGTTTGAATAGGCCTATCTCTCCAGCTTGAACCCGACCTTAATGGTCACCTGAAATTCCGCCACCTTGCCCTCGTCGATGCGCCCGCGCTGTTCGACCACTTCGAACCATGCCATGTTTCGCACCGTCTTGGCCGCCTCGTTGACTGCCGCGCGCACGGCCTCCGCAAAACTCGTCGGCGATGTCCCCACCAGCTCAATGATTTTGTAAATCCCTGCCATGGCGTGTCTCCTTTTTTTTGAATTATCGCTCGGATTTCGCCCGAAGCATTCTACTCCGGTTTTTGGTTGTCCGCAGCGGCAACGCGGCTGTAGGGGTGAGCGGCGCTCACCCCCTGACCGTTCGAGCGGTGTCCCAGCGGCTCATGCCCTCTTAAACTTTACAACGTGATCGCTGAACGATAGGAAGATGACGAATACCCAGATATACCAAGGAATTGCGTCGTGGTAGTGATAGTGCATGATTACACAAATGGCGAATGGCAAAGCACCAAGCATGAATCCTCCTTCCGAGTCAGTTTACACATCCGGTGTTCCAGCATTGACGGCGGGTTGCCGTGGCGAGCGCCCTTTCTCACCATGGGCCTTCGGGCTTTCCGTAGACCCGAGGTCAATTCCATTGACGAATCAATCCCGGCATTAATGACTTCCATGGCGGGCGATCAAGTGTCCACGACCGTCCGAACCGCAGAGCCATGGCGGCGGCCAACTTCACGGCAAGGCCTGCTTGATGCTCTCCAGCATCTTTTGGCCGTCGGTAACACTGAGGGAAGCGGGCGCGAAATTGTAGGTCTTTCCGGATTTCAGGATGACGTGGAATGTGCCGGTGTCGTAACCCAGCACCGTGTTTGCGTCAATCTCCGTGATCTCCCCGCGGCCGACGATGAAGACCGTCTTACCCGCCTCCTGGTATTTCAGCTTGCCCCCGGCAACGCTCAAGGTCCCTCTGGGTTTGTTGGCACTCTGTAAGATGTTCACGCCGTCGCCGAGGTTATAGACCTCAAAACGCGGCTCGGCACTGGCCGTTTTCTGGGCCGGCGTGGGAGTAGACGGCGGCTTCGGTTGGGCGGTGGGCGTGGGAGCAACCGGCCGTACCGGAGGCTTGGGCGTTACCTCCGGCGTAGAGACACTCGCCGGCGCGGGTGCGGTCTTGGCGTGCGTGGGAGCAACCGGCTTCTGTGGAGCCTTAGGCGTTATCTCCGGCGTGGAGACACTCGTCGGCACGGGCGCGGGCCCGTTTTCGGGCGTCACGTAGGTCACGGCCACCGAAACGAAACTGTCCTGGTTATAGACGGTAAAGTGCGTGAGGGGATCGACGCCCCGCGTCTGGGGACCCGTAAGGTGGTTCCAGTCCACGTGGTCCAGGGCAAGCTTCTGGCCGTCCGCAAATGTCAGCTCGTAGGTCAGCTTCTTGATGAAGCGGCCCACGTCGTGGGGACGGCTTGTGTCCTGCGTTATGGAATCTGCGATGTACATGTCCCCCTGCGTGGGCTGCACGGGCAGGTCCTGAATCTCCAACTCGAACTCCCTCCCGACACTACCCAGGCAAGGCTCCTTGCGCTTGAGCTTGAGCCATACGACCCGGTCCTTGGTGATCTCGCCGCTGATATCCAGGGTGTAGCCATTGAAATTCTCGGAGTGGGAGAAGGTGGGCCCCTCCGGGATGACGATGGCCTGGGGGGTACCCCAGTCATGCCATCCGGGGTTGCCCCAATTGACGCCGTTGGCGCGGACCATGTGATCATAAAAGGCCCAGCCGCTTGCATGGACATCGATTTCCTTCCTCACACCGCCTTTCTGCCCCCCTCTGCTCTGCGGCTGGGCACGAGCAACCGCGACAAAGACAAGCAAGCAAGCTGAGATGGTCCATAGCAAACGGCTCTTTATTGAACAGGATTGACGGTACCGCATGGTGCACCTCCTATGAACATCTATGAAATGTAAATAACGATTTGTGAACTGCCAGCATCGGTTCAAGGTCCAGGTCGCGCTCCGGCGGCTTCACGGCAGGGCGTGCTTGATGCTCTCCAGCATCTTTTGGCCGTCGGCAACACTGAGCGAAGCGGGCGCAAAATTGTAGGTCTTTCCGGATTTCAAGATGACGTGAAATGTGCCGGTGTCGTAACCCAGCACCGTGTTTGCGTCAATCTCTGTGATCTCCCCGCGGCCGACGGCAAAGACCGACTTACCCGCCTCCTGGTATCGCAGCTTGCCCCCGCCAACGTTCAAGGTCCCCCTGGGTTTGTCGGCACTCTGCAAGATGTTCATGCCCTCACCGAGGTTATAGACCTCAAAACGCTGCTCCGCGCTGCTGGATTTCTGCGGTGGCGTGGTTGCGACCGGGGGCTTGGGTTTAGCGATGGGCGTGGGCGGTGTGGGCCTTTCCGGAGGCTTGGGCGTTACCTCCGGCGTAGAGACACTGGCCGGCGTGGGGGCGGGCTCGGTGCGAGTGGGAGCAACCGGCCGTACGGGAGGCTGGGGAGTTACCTCCGGCGTAGAGACACTCGCCGGCGCGGGGGCGGTCTTGGGGCGCGTGGGAGTAACCGGTTTCTGGGGAGGCTTGGGCGGCTCCTGCGGCAGGGGAGGGGCCGAGGCCACGGTGACCTCAGGTCGGTACTCGTACTCATACTTTACAAGGAGATCGCCGTGGCCCGTCCCCAGGGCAGCATAAACATATAGTTCTCCCGCCCAAGTACCCGACAGCCCGAGCAGCTCATGGACTTTCTTCAGGTCTGGGAAGACTAGGGGCTTGTTGATCCAGGTCTTGATCCCGTTTGGATAGTGGGAGAGTCCCAGTAGATCACGGCCCGGTGGCACCCAATCCACGCCCGTGGAGAAGTGCGCAGATGTCAGGTCATATTCCGGGTAAGGCCCAATGATTTTGGCATAGCCTGACAACTTGGGTTCGGGGTGGTAGACGTAGCCCGGTGGGACTACCTCCGGTGGCGGTGTCCAGGAGACGCTTCCCTCCACCTCTTCGCTGAAATCAACGCGGGATTCTCCTGTGGTCTTATCTACGACTGTGTCAACTTCTTTGTAAGTGCCCCAGAAACTGGAATCCCCCGCCTTGTAGTCCGCACTCCGGCTCCCTGTTTGAGGATTTCCCTTTGAATCTTTACCCGTCGTGGTATCGTGCCAGGGAGCCTCTAGCGGACTGCGTTTTATGTTCACCAGGACGAAGCCGGGACCTTTGTATCCGGCGTTGGTCTTGGCCTGCCCAACCGTCTTCGAACTCTGGGGGCGCGCCGCGGCCGTTGGGGCGGACGGGAAACCGCCCGCCAGACAAAGCGCGGCGATCAACAGCAAGCCGAAGATCCCTTGCGTGTGAAAGGTATGATTCATCGTTGTTCACCTCGAAATATGCACCGCGGTAGAGGGTGGAGAACCAAGATGATCGTGCCGCAACCTGCGATTTAGACCACGTGCCGGCTTGCAGGCGTAGGGGAAACGCCTGCTCCCCCACCCACCGGCGAAACCCGGTACAAGCTCTCTGCGAAGACTTCAGTTAAGCGATTGTATACACCTGTGCGGGGGAAGAAGCAAGCGCCGGGGGCAGATTGTATTCAGCAACGACAAAACCTCACGAGAATTTAGGTCTACTTATGCAGAAGCTTTCAGTGGGAGTTCCTCCTGTTGAAATTGGCATGAGCATGCGGAATGCTTTCAGCCGCCACTTCGCTCGGAATGACAGCCGGGGAGCATTTTTCCGCAACCGGCTACCTTTGCGACATTTTCTCAACTTCGCGACGTAATGGTCATGTCACACGCTTCTCACACTCCGTTAATCACCCTCTTCCAGCATGAACGGGATTACGAATCCCGTTGGATTCGATCCTGCCCGAGGAGTGCTAAACTCTTCTCGGGCAGTCTTAAAGCAAAATATTAAGGAGCAAATGATGCACAAACGCAGGCTTGTTACCCCTCGAGTCGTGGGCATGGCGATGCTTCTGATGGTCGTGTCGGCATTGGGCATTCTTGCCAGCGACCGTACTTCGTCCAGAGGAGACGCCACCACCCCTCCCGCAGCGAGCGCGACGAAACCCAGCGCAAGCGCCAACGAGCAAATTGCCGCTCTAAAACAACAAATGGCACTTCAGCAGAAACAGATCGAGCAAATGCAGAAAGCTTTGGAGGAGCAGAAACGGCTTCTGGAACAACTCACCCAGCCAGCTTCGGCCACTGAGCAGACGGCGCAACCGGCCGCGGGCACGGGGCAAGCCGCCCAACCGCGAGCCTCCAGTCTCGGCGAGGTGGCTTCCACCAGCCCGATGATTCCCCAGTCCCCAAAGAAGGTGGAAAACGCCGCCGCGCCTTTGTCGGCGGAACCCATGGCGATTCGAGTCGGCACGCCGGCCGCCGGCAAAGCAACGGAGACCTCCCCGCTTCAGTTTCACATCGGCACAGCGTCCATTACTCCCGTTGGGTTTATGGATTTCACCAGCGTGTTTCGTACCCACGCTGCGGGCGGGAGCATCGGGACGAGCTTTGGGAGCATTCCCTACGGCACGATAACGAGCGGCTCGACCCCCTACCAGACTAATCTCACCGAGTTGCGCCTCAGCATGCAGAACTCCCGGATTGGCTTCCGCGCCGATGCCGACGTAATGGGCGCTCACGTGATCGGCTACATGGAAGCAGACTTCCTCGGGAACAACCCCTCCAACGTCGCGGTGAGCAGCAACAGCAACACCATGCGCTCGCGCGTGTATTGGCTCGACGTCCGGAAGGGTCAATGGGAAGTGTTGGGCGGCCAAACCTGGAGTTTGATCACTCCGGGCCGCGTGGGTATTTCGCCTATTCCCGGCGACCTCTTCTACTCGCAAGATATCGACGTGAACTACCAGGCGGGCTTGTTTTGGGGACGCATCCCGGAACTGCGGGTGGTTTATCACCCCTCCAAGCAAGTGGCTTTGGCACTGGCGCTCGACAGCCCTGACCAGTATGCGGGTGGCTCGTCGGGAGGTCCCCTCATCACCCTTCCCTCCGCTCTTAACACCAGCGCGACCTATCAAGGCGAATTGGACTACAACCAAAATGGTTTGAACGCTCCCAACGTTGCTCCCGATATCATTGCGAAACTGGCAGTGAATCCTAACAAACATGTTCACTTCGAAATCGGGGGAGTGGAGCGGAACTTCAAAGTCTATGATCCCAACAATACCAACAAATACTCGGCGGAGGGCGGGGGCGGGTTCCTGAATCTGCACGTTGAACCGGTCAAGGGATTCCGCTTGTTGACGAACAACTTCTGGAGTGACGGTGGCGGCCGGTACATCTTTGGCCAAGCCCCGGATCTGATCGCCCACGCCGACGGCAGCCTCTCCCTGATCCACACCGGCTCCACGGTCACCGGCTTCGAGTTCACCCAGAAGAAGACGATGATCTATGCTTACTACGGCGGCATTTACGTGGCCCGCAACACCGCGTTTGACACCAATGGAACCAGCCCCATCGGGTACGGCTATCACGGTGCAGCCAGTAGCCAGAATCGTGCCATCCAGGAGGCCACCTTTGGTTTCAACCAGACTATCTGGAAGGATGCCATGTGGGGCGCCGTCAACTTCATGGGCCAGTTTTCTTACCTCACGCGTAATCCCTGGTATGTGGCATCCGGCCAGCCCGCGAATGCAAGTCTGAATATGCTGTTCTTCAACCTGCGCTACACGCTGCCCGGCTCGGCTCCAACCCTCGGCAAGTAAGCTTCTCCGCAGTGGAGCATCATGGCGCGCGTATTCCTCTCGCTTCAGTGTGGGCTTCGGCCCACACTGAAGCGATAGCCAACTCCCCGATAAGTCCTCTGAACGGTTAACACGACGCCTTTTCATCAACATACCGCGATAAGCTCCGTTCCTTTCAATAGCATTCCGGCTTCGCTACGATTATCGCGCAACGCGTGTATTTTCGGTCAATTGGTAACCGCGTCTTCCCCTCGCGGCGCGCGGTGGTGGACTGCCTCTGCCAAGGCTTCGACCACTTGGACAGCCAGCCGGAAGTCGTTAAATCGCTCACTTGTTTCGATTGGATTAAAGCCCTACATTTGACATAGAAATCGTATTACTGTGCGGCGCCGGCGGCGAGGAATCAGGGCTTGGTCAGCAGGGCGGGATCGAACGCGGCGCGATCCAGATGCGGTTTCTCGGTGCCACGGTTGATGATCAAGAGAGACGAGCCGGGTTCGCCTGCCACCCTGCACTCGATCTGGCTGGCGGACCACACGCCTTTCACTTGGCGCAGGCCATAGTAGATGAACACCCTCACCTCGCCGGAAGTCTTCACGACCTTCTCCACCTTCACCGCATGATAGATCTCCCGGTCGAGCCACGAGGTGACCGATGCGTACTGGCTGTGATCGCCGGGCCCGGGCTCGCTCCGCAAGACCAGGCAGGAGCGCGCTCCGTATTGCGCCTCCGGGAGCAGCGTTTGGCGCCGCCAAAGCACGTAGTTCTCAAGCAGATCCTCGTAAGTGAAATCCGTGCCTAGCAGGCTATCGCCCCAGCGGTCCATGGGCAGTTCTTTGGGCGACCGGTCGCCGGGATGGCCAATGCGGATGGTGGCGGGTCCCAGGGAGGGAACGAACAAGAGCAAGCGAGCTCGCGCGGGCGGCGGAGCGGTGACGTCGCAGAAGATTCGCAGGCCGTCGGGGAAAGCGTGCGCGCGGAAGGCAATGGAAGTGTTATTACGCCCTCCTGACGCCGAGACGCGCACCAGGCGGGCGCTGGCCGTATAGTCGGTCGCGTTGCGCAGGGATCGCACCCGCGCCACGACTTCCTCCCGCGTTGCAGCGGGCAAGAGGGCCACGGACAATAGTAGAAACGCAACGAGTCTATGGGGCATGGGGACAGCTTAATGGGTCCAGATGCGGCCGTCGCGAATCTGCACCGTGCGCCGGGCCAGTTGCGCGATGGCGGCTTCGTGCGTGACGACTACCAGGGTCATGTGCCGCTGCGCCTGGATGCCCGTCAACAAGGCCATGATCTTGTCGGAGTTCTCGCTGTCGAGGTTGCCAGTGGGCTCGTCGGCGAGCAAGATCTCGGGGTCGTTCGCAAGGCTGCGGGCGATGGCCGCGCGCTGGCGCTCGCCCGCGGAGAGCTGATTCGGATACTGCCGGAGGCGGTGTTCAAGCCCCAGCTCGCACAGCAGCGCCGCGGCCTTCTCCTCACGCTCGCGCACGTTCAGCTTGGTTTCGAACATGGGTACTTGAACGTTTTCCAGCGCCCGCAGCGTGGGCAGCAAATAGAAAGCCTGGAAGATGAAGCCCACGCGCCGTGAGCGGTAAGCGTCCATGTCGAAGGAGTTGGCCAGCCTGTGGCCCCGGAACCTGATCTCCCCGCTGGTGGGCTGGTCCAGTCCGCCCAGCAGGTGGAGGAGGGTGGACTTGCCGCTGCCGCTGGGGCCGGTGATGGCCACAAACTCTCCGGCGTTGACCGCCAGATCCACGCCGCGCAAGGCCTGAATGCGGCCCTCGTCGTAATGCTTGGTGACGTTCCTCGCCTCGAGCAGGCCATCATTCATAGCGCAAAGCCTCCACGGGCGAAAGCCGCGCTCCACGCTGGGCGGGCAGGAAACCCGCCAGCAGGCCAACGACGACCGCGATGCACAGCGCTTCCACGCAGTGCAGAAGGGGAATCGAGCTGGTGACGAAGCTGGCCGTGAACGGCAGGCCGGCCAGGATGCGCAGCGTCAGCCACCCACCCACCACACCGAAACAGCCTCCTACCAGGCCCAGGATGCCGGCCTCGATGAGGATGAGCTTCATCACCCGCGAGCGCCTCCAACCCAAGGCGCGCAAGACGCCGATCTCCCTGGTGCGCTCGAAAACCGACATGGCCATGGTGTTGGCGATGCCCAGGGCTCCGATGAACAGCGCGATGAGTGACGTCCCCCAGGCCATAGAACGAGCCAGGACGACGAGCTGATTATTGCGCGCACGCACGCTGGCGGGGAGAGCTTTCAGGCCGGGGAGCGCTGCTTCAATCGCGGCGCGAGCCTCTTGCATGCGCTGCTGGTCGGACTCCCCGGCGGCGCCCTTGCGCAGGTGCACATGGAAAGCCGTGACTTTGCCCCCGAGGTCGGACAGCTTCTGCAACTGCCGCAGGGGCAAGACGGCCGCGCCGGCTTCCAAGGCCGAACCACCCCGGAACACCCCCACCACCAGAAAGGGGGCGCCTTGGATGTCCATCATCTCGCCGGGCTTCTTCCCCAGGTTTTCCGCCAGCACTTCGCCCAGCATGACCTCAGGCTGATCGTCTTGGAACGGGCGTCCCTGGAGGACCGTGAGC
>JBEKAD010000029.1:0-15608 GCA_050018435.1 Terriglobia bacterium | reverse complement strand
CCACCATCGCCGCCGTAGCCGGGGGCCATGGCGTTTCCCGCCACCGTGCTGATGATCCCCGTGGCCGCGCTCACCTGGCGAACGCAGTGGTCACCAGGGTCCGGAATGTAGATGTTGCCCGCCTGGTCCACCGCCACGCCGAGGGAGCTCGAGAAACTGGCATTCGTGGCCGGCCCGCCGTCACCCGCATAAGCCGGAGTGCCATTGCCCGCCGTTATCATGATCCATGGCAACCCACCAGGAGCAGCAGTCCCGTCCTCACCGGGAAGGAAAGGGAAAGGAATACCCCGAATGGAGGGTGCCCACCGGACAAGATTGTTGTTCGTATCGGCAATGAAGACACGACCACCGTGGAAATAATCCACCGCCACACCCCAGGGCGAATTCAATCCAGCGCAATTGGAGTGCATCCCCTGGGAGAGGGGTGGGGTTGGAAAAAAGCCAAAGCACGAATCCTGGAACGTCCCTACCAGTGTCTGGATAGCGGCCCCGGGCACGCCCAAATTCGTGCCAATTATTTGGCTCACCACGCGAACCCGACTGTCGTCATCGTCGGCAATGTAGATGTCGCCTGCAACCACCGCCACGCCGGTAGGGTGGGACAAGCTGGCGCTCGTGGCTAACCCGCCATCCCCGCACATGGAGGGGGCCCAAAAACTGGCGCTGCAAAACCCGCCGCCCCCTGCCACCGTACTGATCGTGCCCGTGGTGTCCACCTCGCGGATGACGTAGTTGCACGTGTCAGCAATGTAAACATTGCCCGGCGACATCCAATCCACCGCCACGCCCATCGGGCAAGACAAGCTGGCGCCCGTGGCTGGGCCATTGTCGCCGCTATAGCCTCTAGTCCCGTTTCCCGCAAACGCGTAAATCGTGCCGGTGGCAATGACCACCTGGCTGATGCGGTTGTTGCCCGAATCCGCAATGTAGAGGTTGTTGCCCGCCTGGTCCACCGCCACGCCGTAGGGCACACTCAAGCTGGCGCTCGTGGCTGCCTGACTATCACCGCTATAGCAAGGCGGGTTGCCGGTATTCGGGGTGCAATTAATTCCGTTCCCCGCCACCGTGGTGATTGTGCCCGTGGTCGCGTCCACCCTTCGTATGCGCGAGGTGCCCACGTCAGCAATGTAGACGTTGCCCGCCCCATCCGCCGCCACGCCGTAGGGCACACTCAAGCTGGCGCTCGTGGCTGCCTGACCATCACCGCACGGAGAGGTGCTGGGCGAGCAAGGCGACCCGTTGCCCGCAAACACGGTCAGATTGCCTGAGGTGTCCACTTTGAAAACGCGGCCCTGACCATGGGCAACAATGTAGTAGTTCCCGTTCACATCGAATGCCACCGACGTGGGGCCGCTCAAGCCCACGTTAAGGGCCGGGAGGTTGTTGGGACCGCCGCCCGCCATCGTCACAATGGCGTCTGGGGCAAGCCCGATGCCCTGGAGAACGACGGTGTGCGGGCTACCGGGGTCGCTGTCGTTGATGGTAAGCGTCCCCGACGTGGACCCCGGCGACGTGGGATCAGAAGCAACGGTAATCGTGCAACTCGCGCCGACGGCAAGGGAAGTGCCGCAATTGTTGGTCTCGGAAAAACCTCCAGTGCTGGAGATGCCGTTGATGGTGGCCGCTGAGCTGCCGTTGTTCGTCAGGGTCACCGTCTGGGTGCCGCTCGTCTGTCCCACCAGGGTGCCGCCAAATGACACGCTGCCCGCCGACGTGACCACCGGCCACACACCTGTCCCGGTGAGAGAAATCACCTGGGGGGTGGAGGTGGCGTTGTCGGCGATAATGAGCGCGCCGATGGGGGAGCCGATCGCCGTGGGTGAGAAGGTCACGTTGATCGTGCAGGAACCGCTGGCCGCGACACTGCCCGCGCAGTTGTTGGTCTGACCAAAGTTGGCGGTCGTGACGATGCTGGTGATTGTGAGCGCGGCGTTGCCCGTGTTGCTGAGGGTGACCGGCTGCGACCCGCTCGTGGTCCCCGGATTCTGGTTGCCGAACGTTAGGCTGGGCGGGGAGACGCCGGCCGCCGGACCAGTGCCCGTCCCGGTCAGGCCGACGGTCTGCTGGCTGCCTGCCACCCCATTGCTGTTGTCGGTGATGGTCAGGGTACCGGTGAGCGGGCCGCTGGCCGTGGGTGAGAAGGTCACGGTGATCGTGCAGGTGCCGCTGGCCGCGACACTGCCCGCGCAGTTGTTGGTCGCGCCGAAGTTGGCGCTTGTGACGATGCCGGTGATTGTGAGCGCGGCGTTGCCCGTGTTGCTGAGGGTGACCGGTTGCGACCCGCTCGTGGTCCCCAGGTTCTGGTTGCCGAACGTTAGGCTGGGCGGGGAGACACCGGCCACCGGATCAGTGCCCGTCCCGGTCAGGCCGACGGTCTGCGGGCTATTGCTGGCGTTGTCGGTAATGGTAATCGAGGCGCTGCGGCTCCCCACCGCGGACGGCGTGAACGTCACGCTGACCGTGCAGGAGCCGTTGGGCGTGAGCGTGGCTCCCGTGCAGGTGTCGGCGTTTGTCGCAAAGTCGCTGGCATTCGCACCGCCAATCGTAACCGTCGAGATGCTGAGGTTGGCGGTGGGGATGTTGGTGACGGTCACCGTTTGCGGGGCGCTGGTCGAGCCAACGATCTCCGGGCTGAACGTGAGACTGGTCGGGGAGGGGCTTACTAAGAGTGAGATCTTGGTCACAAACGCGTCGGTGCCGGCGTTGAGCGTCGCCTGAAACGGGTTTACGGTCGGGAAGTCAGCCGACTGGGTCCAGCCGGTCACGTAGGCGCTGCCCGAGGAATCGACGGCGATGGCTTGACCCCAGTCAGCACCATGGGCGCCCAGGTAGGTGGAGTAGACCAAGGCCGAGCCGCCGGTATTCAACTCTGCCACAAACACCTTAGGGCCCCCCTTGTTGTTCACCGGAAACGGGTGCACGCTGGGGAAGTCGTTCGAGTAGGTAACCCCCGTCACGTAAGCGTTGCCGGAGGAATCGACGGCAATGCCGGCAGCCAAGTCAAAGTCACTGCCGCCCAGGTAGGTGGAGTAGACCAGCGCTGAGCCGGCCGAGTTGAGTTCGGCTACAAAACCCGTACCGCCTTCCCACCACCCATTGAAGGGTGCAGCCTTATTGGTCGCCTGCAACGGGTTAGCGGTGGGGAAGTCGGTCGAGTAGGTGAAGCCCGTGACGTAGGCGTTTCCGGAGGGGTCGACAGCGATGCCGTACCCAAAGTCAAAGTCACTGCCGCCCAGGTAGGTGGAATAGACCAGGGCTGATCCGGCCGCATTCAACTTGGCCACAAAGGCGTCAGTGTAGTAGGGCCCTCCCCAGTGGTAGCCCTCTGTATACATTTCGGAGCCATCAGTACTGGTACTACAGTTATTGCAGGTACCTTGGATCGGGTTGACCGTGGGGAAGTCGGTCGAGTAGGTCGTGCCCGTGACGTAAGCGTTGCCGGACGAATCGACAGCGATGGCGTTGGCGCCGTAGCCGCCGCTATTGCTGTTGCCCAAGAAGGTGGAGTAGACCAGAGCTGAGCCGGCAGCATTTAACTTCGTAATAAACGCGAGTTGGCTACCTGCTGGGTAAGTCGTCTGGAACGCGCCCGCGGTGGTGGGGAAATCGGGTGAGCCGGTCCTGCCTGCGACGTAGGCGTTGCCCGCACCGTCCACCGCAATGCCCGAGCCCTGTTCAAAGCCATAGCCGCCCAGGTAGGTGGAATAGACAAGTGCGCTGCCGGTGGGATTGAGCTTGGTCACAAAGGCGGCATCATCGCTGCCTATGCTGGGCTGGAACGCGCCAGCGGTGGTGGGGAAGTCGGAGTCGCCAGTCCAGCCTGTGACGTAGGCATTGCCGTAAGTGTCGACGGCGATGCCAAGGCCAATGTTCCAACTGCCACCGGCCACATAAGTGCCGCCCAGGTAGGTGGAGTAGGCCAGGGCCGAGCCGGTGGGATCCAACTTCGTCACGAACACGTCCATGCAGTCTGTGCCGTTGCCACCGCAGGTGGGTTGAACCGCGCCGGCCGTGGTGGGGAAATCGGTTGCAATCGTGTTCCCCGTCACGTAGGCGTCACCGGCGGAGTCGACGGCAATGGCATTGCTCCCCTGCTGGTAAACATTACTGCCGCCCAGGAAGGTGGAGTAGCTGAGCACCGGATCAATCACCAGGGCTCGCTGGGGGTCGTACGCCGCCACGCGGAAGGCCACCTGGTTGTTGCTGGCCACCACGAACGCGCCGTCGAGTTCCCCTGTAGCGGCGCTCTCTGAGCGCCGACGGCGGTCATAGACCGCCGCTACAAAGTTGGACGGCGGTGAGGACACCGCCGCTACAGTTGGCTGGTAGACGGCGGGCTTGCGGAAGCGCACCTCGTCGTTGCCGAGCTTCAACACCAGGTCGCCGCTGGCCGCGTCAACGCGCATTCCGTCCGCGCCCGCGAAGCTCAGCTTGATCTGGTTCGGGTCGGCGCCCGGCGCCACCACAAAGTCATACTCAAGTTGGCGCTGGTTGCCGTAATAGAGCAGGTCCACGCCCGGGTAGATGTCCTTGTACTTCACTTGGGCATAGCTTGGCACGTTGGTGCGCCACTTCTTGGGGTCGTTGCCGATGAAGTAGTTGCTGCGGCCGGGAAGCTCGTCGAGTCCGACGACGCGCCCCTTGGCGTTGCCCCCCTCGAGCCTCATCCGCATCACCTGCGACGGCTGAGATTCCGGTCCCGCCGCTACGCCGCCTTTGCCCGCGTTCGGTTCGGGAACCAATTGACTGAGATCGGGGATGAGCGACGGCCAAAATGAATTCAACTCGTCGACAAGGCTCGGCCACCGCCGAGCGCGTGGGTCAATTTGGCGAATCGGGTCAAGCCGGCTGGGAAATCCGAACTTGCTAAACCTTCTCTGGCCGGGCTGGGATTTCCGCAAGATCAGGACGGCCTCGTCATCGGTGAGAAAAATCGTGTAGCCGCTGCCGCGCGCCAGGAATCGCACGCGGGCGTCGGTCTGGCCCTGGTTCGCCTCAAAACTGAGAGGCAGCTTACCGTAACTCGCGATGAGCTGGGGCTGAATTTTCGTGGGAAGGGCATGAACCTGATGGTCAGGGAGAGTATTCTCTGCGGCTTGCATCCTCTGAAGAAGACCAAACCATACCATTGCGACAAATGCAAGGCCAGCACATCCGCAGCAGAGCGCAATGCGCTTCATTGCAGTCTGCCGCTGATTGGAAACGTCGAGGTGCGAGAGCATAAGCAACCTCCACTGTGACGGGAATTGGAATGAATGCACCCAATCTACTCGCCCAAGGGATTAAATGTCAAGTCCATAAAGAGAATACAAACGAATCGTCGCCGGATGGAAAGGAAAGGGATTGCACGTGGAAATTGCGAAGGCCCCAGAGGAGCCCGCTCACGTTACAGATTCACACTGACGAAAGGCCGGCTGGCGCAGACCCCTGTTCTTTGGCTGGTTGGCGCAGAGCCCTGATCTTTGGGGTCTGCGATTTCCCGAAGGGACTTGTGGGAGCTGACGGCACTATAAAAGCAGTGACGAGTGACCAGTGACAAGCAGGTAGCCAGGGTCAGTCGTTTGCTGACCGTGCGCTTGTGGTCATCGGTAAAGGCCCACGGTCAATCAGAGTACGACGGACCGCTGGCTGCTACAAGGATCTGACGGAAGTGGAGCAGGCTTTCCGCACCTGCAAAACCGCGCACTTGGAGACGCGCCCCCTTTACGTGCGCACGCCGGAACACACCCGCGCTCACGTGCTGGTAGTGATGCTGGCGTACCTGCTCCGGCGGGAACTCAGCCGGGCCTGGAGTTCCCTGGACGTGACCGTCGAGGAAGGGCTGCACCAACTCCAGACGCTGTGCTCGACGGAAATCCGGGTGCAGGGCGGGAGCAGACGCTTCCACCACCTCAGGAACCCGCTACATCGCTCAATCGCGATTCTTGCGTGCGACGTCCCGCTTGCCCCGAGAGACCTCTTACCCTTAGACTCTCTTATATGAGCAATACCCTGATTACAACTTCGCCGGAAATGATGGGAGGCACTCCTGTTTTTGCTGGCACCCGCGTGCCCGTACAAACTCTTTTCGAGTACCTCGAGGCTGGCGACACCATCGATGATTTCCTGGATGGCTTTCCGACAGTGACGCGCGAACAAGTTGTCGTGCTGCTGGAAGCCGCTAAAGGCCGAGTACTCGCCGAGGTGAAGTGAAGATCTTGCTTGATGAATGTGTTGATCAACGCTTGGCCGAGGACTTTGCCGGGCATGAGGTGCGTACTGTCAAACAGATGGGTTGGAATTTGAAGCAGAACGGCGAACTCCTAACCCCGGCTGCGAGCCACTTTGAAGCTTTTGTTACTACCGATCGGAACCTGTCGTTTCAACATAACTTGCAGTGCTTCAATACCGCGGTCGTAGTCTTGACGGCGCAGACGAACCGTTTGAGCGACCTGCGGCCAATCATACCTACCCTGCTGAAGGCGTTGCCATTCGTGAAGAAGGGCGAAGTACGAGAGATTGGCGCCTAACACGGCAGTTTCCCATCTCCCCCGATGTCACAGATACTTGCGCAGCTCTTCCACCGCCTGCTGGGGTGTCTGGATGAGCGTGACGATGTCCATAGCGGGGGCTACCCAGTTGGGGTCTCCATTCTTTAGTTGGCCTTCCTGCCGCAAGCAATCGATGACGGGCTGCCAGTAGGGAGCCATCACGAGCAGCGGCTTGGGCCCGCCCACGGTTTTCGAGAGGCTGCCCTTATTCATCATCTCCCAACTGAGCGCCAGCTCCGCGAGCGTTCCCGTGCCGCCGGGAAGAACCAGGTAAGCGTCGCCGCGTTCGATGAGGGTCATCAGGCGCTCGGGGAAATTTTGCGTGCGGACTTCCTCGACAATATAAGGATTGGCCGGACGAGGCCAGACGACGCAGGTGATGCCGATGGTGTGCCCGCCGGCTTCGCGCGCGCCCCGCGCCGAGGCTTCCATCAGGCCGCCGTAACCGCCATTGCAAACTGCATAGCCTGCTTCGGCCAGCAACCGGCCCAAACGTTGCGCCTCAACGTAAGCTTTACTGCCTTCCCCGGGCAGGGAGCTTCCAAATACCGTGATGGTTTTCATAGCGGAACGAGTAGCGCAACGCGGCGGAGCCGCAAAAGAAAGTCAAAAGGCAAAGCGCAAAACGCAAAAGTCAAAACCGCAATGTAAGTGCAAGGATGCTTGTCAAAAAAACAAGAATTTACGAGCTTGCAATGCAGACCTTCGTTTAGGACAAGTCGGCAGTTCTTTCGACTCAGCATGGATATCGTCCCTCCCCTCGGCGATTGCCCCTGCGGCAGCACCGTGAGGCCTAACATTCCATCTTATTGGAAGTTCAAAACCAGCGGTACGCATCTTTGCGGTGTTCAACATATTCAATTTTGATGAGGTTGAATTCGCTGAAGAGCGAGTAAACAACCCGCCAGTCACGTGCAACTTTGAAGCGGTAGCGGTTGGGGGTTCCCTTCAACTCCTTGCATCCCGGAGGAAAGGGGTTTTCGCCGAGGTCAACAATCTTCCTTAGCACGAGCACGCGGATGTGGGCGGGGAGCCGGTCGACGTCCCTCTCGACCGATGCTCGATATCTAATCTCCCAGCTCATGCTTGTATCTTTTCATGTCAACGGGAGACTGTATACAACTTGCCTTTAGATTTATCTAATCTCCCAACTCATGCCTGTATTTTTTCAGAAGTTTGCTAATCGGTTGGACGGGCTCATGCTTGCAGGCATCGCATATTAGATTCAGCGCTTCATCTTCGCTCAGCGGATGCCTTTTGTACGGGACTCGGGCGCGTTCCATGACCGCGGTGACGCCGGGCGCATTTGCCAGAGACACCAAGTGAGGAAAAGGAGAGAGGTGCTCATCCGCCGGGCTTACGGGATTCTTAATCAGAGGCCGCCTCGCAGTTGAGTTGTTACGCCGCTTTCTCATATCCACAAGTGTACCTCGAATATCCGGTCGTGCTCAACCCTATATCTCCGCAAATGATTCGGTTGAACACGGGAAGGTGTATACTCTCGCCCGCCGGAAGGCCAATTTGGAGATTCGACAAAATGTCTCCAGATGGCGATGAGGAAGAATCATGCTTCAGAAGTTACGACAAATATTACTGACGCAGTACATCGGCGCAATTGTGACGGCAATCGTGGCGGCGCAATGCGTGCAGACTTTTGTATCTTTGATGATTTCAATTCTCTGGCACATGGCCATCGTGTGGCGAACGCCCGCAAGTTTACTTGGGGAGTCGCCGGACAAGGGGTTCGACTGGGCGATAACGATCTACAGTCTCATCAACGGTTTGTTGAACGCGGCTGTAGTATATGGGCTCATCCGATGGCTTTACTTTGGTCATCAACCCATCGTTTTGCCGGACGGGGCAGCGCCTGAGCCTCCGGCGCCTGAAACTCCGTCACTGAATTCATGATTCGGGTCAAATGATGCCACAAGTTTTCAAATTGCGAGCGCGACTACGCAGCAGTCATCTTGGAGCCCTTGGCATTGCGCTGCTTTTCTGGGGGGCCGTGTCGCAGACGATTTATGTCGTCGGGTCCATCATTGCAGAAGGGTGCATCAGACTGATTGACCTTTACATTCACACTTCTCCCCGAATGTACACCCTCCTCCGCAAATCTGGAATTTTATGGGGAGTCAGCGCGTGGAATCTCTGGATGGCATTTCTCGGTGGCACGGCTGCGGTGATGATCGCGGCCTGGTTGTATGGTCCAGAAAAGCAACGCTGAACTAGGATATAATGTGGGTCGGCAGGAAGATCGCCGGGAGGCCCCATGGCAAACGAATATACCGCGGTATTTGAGCGTGATGGCGAATGGTATGTCGCTTACTGTCCGGAGATTCCTGGGGCCAATGGGCAGGGGAAGACCAAAGACGAGGCTCGTGCCAGTTTGCGCGAGGCCATCGCTCTCATTCTGGAAGACCGGCGACAAGACGGCCTGCGCGGGATTCCCCCCGAAGCCGAACTCGAAACCATAACCGTCAAGTGAAAAGAAGCAGCCTGCTCCAGCATTTACGCAGACACGGTTGCAGCCTCAAACGCGAAGGAAGCAGCCACTCCCTCTGGTCGAACCCTCAAAGCGGCGCCATCGAGGCCATACCGCGCCACACCGAAATCTCAAACCTACTGGCCAAAAAAATCTGCCGTAACCTGTCGGTCCCCGAAATCGGACGAGAGAGATAATCTCGATTATCCAACGGAAGCCAAGCTACCGCTGTTTTGAAAACCACTTATAAATCTCCACCGTAATTGCGTCGAGCGTATCCTGGCCGGCCTTATTCGGGAGGGGATGATTGTTCGTCATAATCGAAAAGACCAGGCGTTTTCCCGAGGGCAAGTCCATGTAACCGGAGAGCGTGTTGACGTGCTCCACGGAGCCCGTCTTGGCGTGAATTTTCCCCTTCACGTCATCGTCGGAGAAACGGTGGGCCAGCGTGCCGTCGATGCCTGACACCGGCAGGGAATCGAAATACGCCTGGAAGTGCGGCGAGTGCGCCATGTAGAGGAGCAACTTCACCGCGGCGCGCGGCGCCACCAAGTCTTCTCGTGAAAGCCCCGAGCCATCGGAAAAATAGGTTTCGCCGTGCAGGATCCCAACCTGCCGGGCGGCAAAGGTGTTCAGTGCTTCCAGCCCCCCGGCCAGGCTGCCATGGTTATTCTGCACGTGACCCAGCGTTCGCAGCAGCATCTCCGCATGGAGGTTTTCGCTTTCCTTGTTGACCACCTTAATCGCCTCGCTCAGCGGGGGGGAAGTGTGCTCCGCCAGCACGACGCGAGCCGATGATGGGGGAGCGGGGTTCGGCGACGACGCGGCCTCCAGGCGCGTGAAGTGGCGAACTTCGATGGGCCCTTGTACCACAATGCCCCGCGCTCGTAGCGCAGCGCGGAATTGTTCCGCTACCAGCAGGGGAGGATTGGCGATGGCGACGGTATCAACATTTTCCCCGCCATTGATGGGAATCTGCCCCCAAAGGTCAAGTTCCATCGAACCGGGCTGGCGCTCCAGAAAATAATTCTTCTCTGTACCTTTCGCACCCGTCTGGACGTGATTTCTCAACAGATAATAATCCGTCACCGGGTCCAGGCGGACCTCGGCTTCGTCGCCGGCCTTCTCGCCCGGTTTGACGTGCAGCGTCAGCAAGTTGTCGTTGAAGGCCAGCGCCGAGACGGGTGCTCCGTAGCCCCAATCGAGATCGTCGGCCGCCCAGTTGGGCGCGTAGGGTTCCCAAACAAAGTAACTGTCGTCAGCCACGAACTTTCGCACGACCTCGCGCACGCCGCGGGCTTTGACTTGGTCGGCCATTTCCTCGAGAAACTTGTCCGCAGGCTGTTGCGGGCCGTGATAGGTGTAAGGGAATGTGCGCACCCCGAGATTCGGGTCGCCCTGTCCCACGAAATAGAGGTCCCACACGCGCCCCTGCGCATCCGGGGCGGCATCGCTTTCCACGGTGGTGTGAAAGGTGTAGCCGGGGCCCAGTTTCTCCAGCGCCGCGGCGGTGGTGAACATCTTCATGTTGGAAGCGGGGATAAAGAGATGGTCCGCATCGCGCGCGTAGAGCAATTTGCCGCTCCCCAGTTCAACAACCTGGATGCCCCATGAACCACGCTGCGCATCGCTTGCGGCCAGGATTTTGTCGATCCGCCGATCGAGCGCGGGATTCCCGCGCGCGGGCCGGGGAGGGGCGGCGGAACCAACAGAATTCCAAGTGACTCCCGCGTTAATAGGCCTAAACTTGGCAAGTCGGCGGGGTTGCCCTGCGAATACCGGTGCTGCCACTACCAAAGCAGCGACGAGGAAGATCAGCGTACAAGACCATATCTGATAAATGTGAGCTGGGGTCCTACACATAGCTACCAAGGTGATCACGCATCAATTTTGGGTTTTGGATTTGCGATTTTGGATTGTGTAGCGCGGCGAAGCCGCAACCCAATGCAGATCGTTCGTCCCGACCAAACCGGGACTCAGGATGACAGGGGCGGGACGTTGTCGTTCTGAACTGTTCCCGCCAGCCTGCCTCCTAATCCAAAATCCAAAATCGAAAATCCAAAATCGTTTCAGCCCAGCAGGTGGGCCACCTCCTTGGCGTAGTAGGTGAGGATGATGTCAGCTCCGGCGCGGGATATGGAAGTCAAGGTTTCCAGAATCGTCCGCTCTCGATCAATCCAACCCAAGCGCGCGGCGGCTTCGATGAGCGAGAACTCCCCGCTGACCTGGTATGCCGCGATGGGAACATCGAACTCGCGGCGCGCGAGGGCAATAATATCCAAGTAGGGAAGCGCGGGTTTGACCATGATGATGTCCGCGCCTTCTTCCAGATCCAGTGCGATCTCGCGCATCGCCTCGCGCTGATTGGCGGGGTCCATCTGATAGGACTTGCGGTCTCCGAACTTGGGAGCGGAATCCGCCGCCTCGCGAAAAGGGCCGTAAAATGCCGAGGCATACTTCGCGGAATAAGCCAGAATCGGCACTAGCGTATGATCGTGCGCATCCAATTCCCTGCGAATGGCGCCCACGCGGCCATCCATCATGTCGGACGGTGCAACGATGTCCGCGCCGGCTTCGACCTGGGTCAATGCGGTCCTGGCTAAAAGCGGCAGGGTGGAATCATTGTCGATTTCACCATTCTTGATCAGCCCACAGTGGCCGTGGCTGGTGTATTCGTCCAAGCAGACATCGCAGATGACCATCAGGTCCGGCAAGGCCTTCTTCACCGCGCGCACGGCGCGCTGCACGATGCCGTCCGAATCGTATGCGCCGGAGCCTATTTCATCCTTGCTCTCCGGAATGCCAAAGAGAATCACGGCGGGGATGCCAAGGTCGTAGACAGTCCGGCACTCCTCCACCAGCAAGTCTACTGACCACCGGTAGTTGCCCGGCATCGATTTGATCTCACTCTTAACCTGCGCGCCCGGGCAAACAAAGAGCGGGTAAATGAGGGAGCGAACGCTCAGGCGCGTCTCGCGCACGAACCCGCGAAGCGCCTCGGTGCGCCGCAATCGCCGTGGACGGTGGATGGGGAAGGGCATGGTTTGCTTTGGTCCTTAATCAATCATCCGTGGTTCGGGATACGGGACACGGGATTAGGGACTCGGGGCTCGGGTCCGATTTGCGGTGCGGTGCATATCAGACCATCGAATTCCTAAGATTGGAATTTCGCCGGAATCCCCGAGCCCCGAGTCCCGTGTCCCGTATCCCGAGTCCCGGATCCGGGCCTTTTAATACAATCTTTCGCGCGGCTTCAGATTCCCGAAGGTGCCGACATTCGCCAGCGCCAGCGCCACGCGGAACTGGCTCTCATGCCGTAGCGGTCCCAAGTCGAAGTTTTGGTACTCGATATCGATCCCGAAACACCCGAAATTATAGCTGACCTGACCGACGGCGTGCTGGAATATCTTCTGTTGAAAGTTGTAATCGATCCCGAATGCACCGCTCAGCCCCTTGCGGT
This sequence comes from Terriglobia bacterium, assembly GCA_050018435.1. Classification (GTDB taxonomy): domain Bacteria; phylum Acidobacteriota; class Terriglobia; order UBA7540; family UBA7540; genus Bog-366. Next base: position 3,136 of record JBEKAD010000029.1, on the reverse strand, counting down.
TGGGGTCACCGTAGGTCACTAGCGAGCCGAGCAAGTTAAAGGCGGTCAAAGGCGCCGGCGAGGTGGACGGCAAACCGGCGGTGGCGGACGCCAAAAGTGAGCCCAGGTAGGACGTATGGTTGATAAAGAAGTCGGTGAAGGTGACCCCCAGCAATCCGCGTTTCACGTGGGAAGAGATGCCGGCATCCAAAATGCCGCCGGCGCCGCTGGGGTTCATGTCGGTGCGGATTTCCGTATCGTAGTTTGAGAAGGGGGCGAACTTGAACACGGAATCAATGGGTGAGAACCGCTGGCCGTGCTCGAAGGCAAATCCCGTGAGGTCGATGGTTGAGGTGAAGACGTTGTTCTGGCCGGGTACCAACGCACCGCCGAAGGTGGGATCAAGGTAATACTTCTGCGAAAGACGCCAGGAGAAGATATCTCTCGCCTGGGGTTTGTCCGGTGAGTTATCCGGGACGTCTTTCCGGCCCAGAATGGTATTGGTCAGCGAATACTCGACCTCGTTTGTCTCGGTGAAAATATCCATGGCATCGAAGCGGATGATGTCCAGGATATTTTCCGGGTCGCGCGCGCGCACGAGGTGGTACTGAATATCCGGTTCGATGACATGCTTAAGGCGGTACCCCCGATAGGATTTGGTGAATACTTTTTCCAGGGAAGGGGGGCGGAGGTCGAACCCGACCTCCGCGAGCAGGCGATCGACGGGGGTGTGGTTCGGCGCCAGGCTGGCGCCGTACCGCGTGGCCCGAAATCCGAGTGAGGGGGTAAAACGGAAATGCCAGAACTCCTTCGGCCGCAGCAGAAGCTGCGGATGAAAATCCAGGCGATCCTCCAGCAGGGGGAGCGTCAGTCCCGGCGTGGTGCGGCCTACGGCGTCAACGGAGGTCTCGAAGGCAAAGTAGACAGGCGAGTTGCCGATTTGGCGGTCTTCTCCGGTAAACTGAAAGCTGGGGAGGTGGCGGATGATGACGGCGTTCCCCGGGACCAATTGGGTGGAGAGGAAGTCCTCATACCGTTCGGCGGAGACATTGAAGCTGTAGGCATCCCAATTCTTGGTTACGAACCCGGATTGCAGGGCTTCCGAACTGACGGCCTCCGTATAATTGGACGACCACGTTAATCGGAAGGCCATGGTGTTGACGTAGTCGACGTTCGCTACGGCGCGGAAGCCACCACCGATGTCGTCGTCTTTGCCGAAGCCGTGGATACTTTCGCCGGGGGCGGCAAGCGACACCCTCTTGTAGGTATTAGTTACGGGATCGTACACTTCAGTAAAGCCAGAGTACTTATCATTTACGCCAAAGTAGTTAATGGTGAAGTCCGCGTTCTGGCTGGGCTTGGCGCGAAATTCTCCGCGTTGCGCAAGTCCGCGCTTGCTGTACTCCTCCACACCCAACATCAAATCGGCACTGGGGTTTATCGCCCAGAAGAATCCGTCGCCAACAATGAAGCCTTTCTGCGAGGAGTTGCCAATGTGGGGAAGCAAGAAGCCGGTTTGCCGGGGCTCGCGTGCAATCGAATCCACCAGGAAAGGAAAATAAAAGATGGGGATCCCAAGGAAACGGAAAACGGCGTCGTGGGCCACCACTTTATCATCGACCGCGACGCGAGCTCGCCCCACGGAAAGCAACCAACCCTTCTTCGCGCACTCGCAGGAGGTCATGCGGCCATGATCCACCAGGTAAGTATCCTCGTCCAGGCGGTCCACCGTGTCGCCCCAAATGTAAAAGGGGTTCTCGGTTTTCAGGACGCGCGGCCGGGGGGGGGCTTTGGAATGGACGTACCCGATCTCATCGCTAAACCATCCCTTCTGGGTGCGGATGTTGTAATGGACCTCCTCCGCGGCAAGATGGCTCTTGGGGTCGTCAAAGACCACGTGCCCGCGTGCCATCACGTCGCCCGACGTGGCATCGTAGGAAGCTTCATCCGCTGTCAATCGCATTGCTTCGTAGACGATTTGGACGTGGCCGCGCACATGGTAAGTGTCTTTATCCCTTTCCTGTGAGTCGCACAGGATCGTAACTTCCTTCCCGGATCCTTTTGGTTCCAGAGAGACCGGAATCTGCTGCGCGTGCAAATACGAGGCGAGTACAAGAATGAGCGTGAGCGCGGCGGGAAGCCGCAAGCCATTACCTCCGGGAAGGGGACGAAGAAGATCCATGAGCACGCAGAATGGCCATTCTACTCGAAAGCACTTTGTTCTTCCGAGTGAATTTGCTAAGATGCCTTTGGATGAGGGAAACGCTGCCTGGAGGACTGATTACCCCCAGTGAAGTGCCCCAAATGTGGGTTCGTCAGCTACGCTGGACTTGAGCAATGTAAAAAGTGTGGCTACCCGTTAGAGAAAGCCGCACCCAAGGGATCTTCTTCCTTGCTGATCTCTTTGTTCCCAGAGGGAGTGCCCTCGATTTCCGGCCCCCCGTCGGAACCCCTGCCCGGACCCAGAGAGAATCCACCCCGCGCTGAGCCGGAGCTACCAAGTCAACAAACACCACCTCCTGAGGCGGCGCCCGTGCGAGTATCTTCCTCCAAGGAAAACCGGACCGTGGCCGACGGCTCGCGCGTGGACGAACGGCCCCAAGATTGGAGAGAAGAGTTGTCGGAACGAATTGAGAACTTCCGCAAGCGGCGGGCACGTCTCCAGCCCGAGGTGGATTCCATCGGGAATCTCGAACTGGACTTTGAGGGCCCCGACAAACCCGAGGATAAGCGTTCCCTTGGCGACGCGCTGGGGACTCCGGAGGATAGAGATTCGGGCTTCGATTTGGAAATCGGCGAATCCGCCGTGGCCCGCGGCAAGGACGGCCCGTCACGTGAGACCCTCTCGCTCGAAGAGTCGGGCGAGGAGATGATGCAGCTCGATGCTGCTCCCGCGGAGGCGGAGGCGGAGGAGATGTCCTTGGGCGAGCCTCTGGCGAAGAGTCCCCCCATGGAAATCCTGGTCGGCTCGCCGACCGAGACAACGCCCGAGGAAGAGGAGGAGGCCGAGGGGATTTTCCTCGCGCCAGTGGGCCGCCGCTTCCTGGCGGGCTTGACCGATGCCCTGGTGCTGATTCTGGGGGCAGCCGTGTTTGGGATAATTTTCTGGCGGTTCTGCGGGTGGTTGTCGCTGGTTCCGCTCAACATCGCCGTTCTA
>JBEKAD010000028.1:0-15723 GCA_050018435.1 Terriglobia bacterium | reverse complement strand
CTACGGCAGCGCTCCAAGGCTTTTTCATCAGCCTCCTAAGGAGTCGTGGGGTTCGGGGCCGCTGGCGGGAGAGGAGGTGGAGCCGCAGAGCTCTCCGTAGACGGGTTCGTATTCACCAGGTCTTTCAATTCTTTGCTGGGTTTGAAATAGGGAATTCTTTTAGCCGGTACCTCCACGCGCGCGCCGGTCTTGGGATTCCGCCCGATGCGAGGCTTGCGTCGGCGCGTGCGGAAACTTCCAAAGCCGCGGATCTCAATCTTGTCGCCGGCTTTGAGTGACTTCACAATACTGTCAAAAATGGTCTCCACGATGACCTCGGAGTCTTTGCGGCTCATTTCCACCACACGCGCGACATCCTCGATCAATTGTGCTTTAGTCATAGTGATCTCCTGCTGCGAGGTTTCCTGGGATTTTGCACTGCTGATCCTGATTATAGAACTGTGGCCGCGTTCTCGCAGTATCCATCGCGGGCCACCCGCAACCCCGCCTCGGCGCCTTCTACCCAAACACTCCCTTCCTACGCCGCCTCACGAATCAGCAGCCTACGGTAACTGGTAAGGAGTGATCCCGGCGGAAGACAATGCTTCCGCCATGGTGGACAATCTCTCGGGTTCCTTCGCTTTGGGAACCACCGGCTCAGGAGGCGGGGGAGGCGCCGCCTCCTTCATGCTCAAGCCAATCTTCCGGTCTCCGGGATTCAAGCGGATCACTCGAAATTCGTGCTCGCTTCCCACCTCCAGTTTAGCATTCCCGCTGCCGCCTTGCTGGTTTTCCATTTCCGAGACGTGGCACAGGCCTTCAATCCCTTCCCGCAGCTCGACGAATACTCCAAAAGAAACTTGCCGGGAAACTTTGCCGCGAACCACGTCACCCACACGTATCTTAGCAAAGAAACTCTGCCAAGGATCCTCTTCCAGTTGTTTCAGCCCCAGGGCCAGCCGCCGATTCCCGGGGTCCAAGGCCAAGACGACAGCCTCAACCTTTTGCCCTTTCTTCAAAATCTCCGAGGGGTGCTTGATGTTGCGATTCCAGGTTATGTTGGTCAGATGGATTAAACCATCCACCCCCTCTTCGATTTCCACAAAGGCACCGAAATCCGTCAGGTTCCGTACTCGGCCCTGCACGACGGCGCCTACGGCATACTTCTCGCTCACACTGGTCCACGGATCCGGCAAGCTCGCCTTCAGACTCAGGGAGATCCGGCGCTTGGGCATATCCACTTCCAGAACCCCCACGTCAACGCAGTCGACCCGGTTGAGAATCTTGGAGGGATGGCGGAGGCGTTTGCTCCAGCTCATTTCCGAGACGTGGACGAGCCCCTCGACTCCGGGCTCAAGCTCCACGAAAGCTCCGTAATCCGTCAGGCTTACGACGCGGCCGGTGACGCGGTCGCCCGCATGATAAGTGCGGGGCACCATCTCCCACGGGTCGGGGGTAAGCTGCTTCAGACCGAGCGAAACGCGCCCCTTTTCGACGTCGTGCTTCAGGACTTTGACGCGGATTTCCTGGCCCACCTGCACGACTTCCGAGGGGTGGCCCACGCGCCCCCAGGCGAGATCCGTAACATGTAAGAGTCCGTCCATCCCCCCCAGATCTACGAATACGCCATAATCCGCCAGGTTCTTGACCTTCCCCACCACCTCGGCGCCCTCGACCAGGCGCTCCACCAACTCGCTCTTGCGGCGATGGAGTTCCTCTTCCACGGCCAACTTGCGGCTGACCACCACGTTGTTCCGCTTGCGGTTGACCTTGATGATCTTGCAGGTGATCTCCTGGCCCTTCAACGCCTCAAGGTTGCGGTGCTCCCGGACATCGGCGTGCGATGCCGGGAGAAAAGCCGGTACTCCCACGTCCACGGTCAAGCCACCCTTGATGCGGTCGATCACCCGCCCGGTGACCGTGGTTTGCTCCTGGAAAGCCCGCTCAATATCTTCCCAGACTCTGCGGCGCACCGCTTTTTGATGCGAGATCTCAACCCGCCCCGTCACTTCATCATATTGCTCGATCCAAATATCCACCGTGTCGCCCGGGGCGACACTGACTTGACCTTCACTGTTCAGGAATTCGGCGAAAGGGGCGGTAGCTTCCGTCTTCAGACCAATGTCAACGACAACCTCTCCGTCCGCTACCTTCAGGACCTTACCCTGCACCACCTCTCCCGGCACAAGAGGCGCCGCCGAAAGCGTCTCCATGCCCGCCAGCAGCTTCGACATGTCACTGCTTTCGGAGATGCCAGAGGTGAGCGTGCTCACTTCCACGGGTTGTTCAAGATCAGTTCCAGCCTCCTGCGAGCTGCGATTATCCTCCAAGGACATCCACGTGCCTCCCTCCTAGTACCCGACGCAGACTAACAGGAAAGGCACATTCTACCCCCGCATCCAAACCGAAGTCAATCAAACCTGAGGAAATACGCGCCTCCCCGTAGCGGACTGTTTGTCATGTCGATGGATTGCCGGCGGACCGGCAACATAGGTCCGCGCTAAGCTTACTTTTATCGCGAGTGTCCAACCAAAATTCGAGGGTTGGTCATGATTGCACAGCCATCTGTGCGGAATGGAGCAGACACGCGTCTTCCCCGCTTCTATCATGTTGTTTAGGGGAAGAGTAAGAAGATCTTCCTGTTGCAGTTTGGGGGGTAGACATGGGAAGCATAAGGAAACCTAGGAACGAATCTGGCAAAGCGACACTTGCTCGCGTGAAGAAAGAAATGGCGCAGCCCCGCCTCGCCAAGTCCGCGAGAAAGGAGGAGTGAACCCGGCAAGACTCGCAGTGGCCGCGTCAAAACCGATAGCCGCCATAGCTGCTTTTGGAAAGTTCGCGTTCGAAACGCCGTTCGACCTCTTTACGACTCAGCATGGTTTCCGCTTTGTTCAACAGGATCGAATAGACGACTTCGTTACCTTCGATCTGAGCGGTGAGAAACGTGGAGTCCATCACTTCGTCGTGACTGAATTTTACCTTTTTGCCGTCTGCAAATGTTTTAATCCACTCGTCGTCCGACATTTTCGTCACCCCGCAAACTTCAAGTGTAGGAGACGCCTCTCGATTCTTGGTGGAGGCGATAGCTGGCGCTATCATACACCCACGGGGGTGCGCCTGCAGGGTTTCATGAGCGCATGATCGCAGACGACCCGTTTCTGACATCACGGAATAAAGGAATGCTCATCCCTCCTTTGCAAAGGCCATCAGTTCGTGGTTGAACTTCTCTTTTTCCTCCAGGAACAGAGCATGCCCACTCTTTTCGAAGCGAACGATCTTCGAGTTCTTAATGCCCCGGGCCATTTCCTCCGCAAAAACAAACGGGCAGACTCGGTCACCGGCCGCGTGAAAAATCGCCGTCGGAACAGCAATGGTCGCCAGCTCGGAGCGCAGATCGGTATCGCGCAGCGCGGCCACGCTCTGAGCCACTGCGTAGGGCGACGCCTGCATTCCCATGGCGTGCAACCAAGCTGCCAGCCCTGGATTGATAGACGTTTCCGTGAGGCCGAAGATCTTGCCAAAATCGGCAAGCAATTTAGGCCGGTCAATATCCACGGCTTCCATGAGCGCGTCCGCCTCCGACTTCGGCAGGCCGTAGGGGTAATCCTCCCGCTTTGTCCAGATCGGCGCCGCCGCACCAAAGAGAGCAAGCTTTGACACGCGGCTACCTTGGTGACGAGCCATGTAGTGGATGGCGACTGCTCCACCCATCGAGTGGCCGCCCAGGGTCACGTCGTTCACATCGAGATGATCTAAAACCGCCTTCAGGTCGTCGGCATACACGTCGTAGTTATAAGGTCCCCAAGGCTTAGCGGATTTGCCGAAGCCCCGCTGGGAAATGCTGATGGCCCGAAAACCTCGCTTCGCCAACTCCGTCATCTGGTAGTCATACATGTCGTTCGCGAGGGGCCATCCGGGGATGAGAACAATGGCCCGGCCCTGTCCCCAATCGCGGACATGCAGGCGGATGCCTGAAGCCACTTCAATGTACTCAAGACAAGTTGGTTTAACTGCCTTGTCCCTAGAGGACCCATGCCGTGTGACCTTCATGGCTTCCACGTTCTTAATCGGAATTTCCGTTTTTCGAGACATATTACTCCTCCATTTTGAACGCGGTTGCTTGTTTGCCATCCCTTGGAGCAGGTAGCTCCCACTTCGACGACGTGGCCTTTGGGTTCTTAATCTCCAACTCGTTCACCACCTGCTTCACGTTCCTTCTCAACCCCCGGTCGGTGCCTGGCAGCCGGGGATTGCCTCGGGCCGGTAACGCACGGTGGTGTTTTACCCGGCGCTTCGGCCCCGCACGAAATGCACGATCAAGGAAATGACGGCCACAATGAGTAGCAGGTGAATCAACGCGCCCGCAACGTGGAATGCGAGAAAGCCCAAAAGCCAAGCCACCAATAGCACGATAAAGAGAATGAGAAACATCCTGTACCAACCTCCTTTCACTTATTCTTCGTCTCTCTGATTTTGATCACGAAATTCCATCTGCCGTGAGAACCTTGCGAACTTAGATTCTGTCCGTCCTTCTTTCCACAGTCTGTACAGATTTGCTCATTGCCCTGGTCAAAATGAGTCACTAATTGACCGCGGTAACCCTTTCTTGGCCTTAACCAATGCGGAGGTGTTCACATTTGCACAAACACGTGGTCACAACCGGGCAGACGCCCGCCTTCGTTGCGTCCATGATGATGATGTTGCTTGTGGGAAATAAGAGGGCTGCGATTTAGATGAGTTCAGCAGCTTCCTCTTACAGCGGAGGTAAGACATGGAAACTATATTGATTGTTCTCTTGGTGTGGTTTTTGCTAGGTGGCGGAGGCTGGGGATATTCTCGCTGGCGAGGATAGCGCCTGGTGGCGCTTCGCCAACGGTCCAAAAAAATCTGACCGTTTGGTCAGATGTGAACACGCAATTCATTCCAGAAGTACGAAAGTGGTTCAAAACTTAAGGAGGAAGATGCCATGAAACCAAGTACCCAAGACCAAGCGGAAGGCAAGCTTCACGAAGTGAAGGGCAAGATCAAGGAAAAGGTGGGAGAGGTTACCAATAATCCAGATCTGGAAAACGAAGGCACCAGCGAGAACATAGTCGGCAAGATCCAGAGTAAGATCGGCCAGGTTGAAAAGGTTCTGGGGGTCTAGCGCCAACACTGTTCACTTAGCGCGCGTTTTCATATGGACCTGCGCCAAGCGCCTTGGACTGCGGTAGCAGCAGCTACCGCCTTTCTACCCCCGCCCCTTGCGCCTTTGCCGTGTGAATCGAAGGCGGAAGGCGGTAGCTGCTGCTACCGCAGTCCAAGGCGGGCTTCGCCCGCAATTAGATTCCCGCATCCATGACGACAACTAAGTTAACAGTATTGGGTCTAGCGGGGATTTTTCACCCCGCTTGGACGCTCGTAGGGGGCTGCCGGAAGTTGGGAAAGCCCCCAACCTTATTCAACGTGGAATTTGTAGCCCGCTTGTTTGATGGCCTTGCGGTAGTCGTCAGAACTCATTTCCACGAGCTTGCACATCTCGTAGAGCCGCGACCGTAGCGTGACCCCCAACTGGTTCAGGGTGAATTCCACATCGGGGATGATTTCACCGGAAGGCATGCGGCCCTCGCGCCGGCCGGAGGTTTCACCAAATGGCAGGGTCGTAGTAATGAGGGTCACCTTTTTATAGTTATAACGTGAATTGATAATATGCTGGAGCGTCTCCTTCACCCAGCCACTGGGATTGGAGGCGGCCAACTCATCGAGCAAAAGCACCTCCGCGTCCAGGACCGGTTGAAGGATGCTCATCTCCGTACTCTGGGTTCCGGGATTGTAGCTGTCACGGATGGTCTTCAACAATTCGTGGAAATCGTAGAAGAGGCATTCCACACCTTTGCGCAGCATCAGTTCCCGAAGCACCGCCACCGCCAGGTGCGTCTTCCCCACCCCCGTCGGCCCCACAAAGAGCAGGCCAAAATCGGTGGGATACTCCTCCACGAAACGTTGCGCGCAGATTTTCGCCACCGTCAGACTGGGGTTCTCCTGGCCCGTGCCCAGGATCTTGCGCACGTCAAAATTCGACAACTCGCAGTGCTCGTAACGAGGCGGGATGCGCGCCTGCTTGAGCAGCAGGACCGAGCGTTCAAGATTCTGGCAATCGCACGGCGCGACGCGCCGGATGCCATTCACCTCGATCGGCTTCCATCCCGTTCCGTCACACTGGGGGCAGTCCTTTTGGGCCATAGTGATTTGTCCGTTGTGATTCTAATCCAAGCGCGCGCCGAGGGGGAAAGTTTTGTGAGAGGGAACCGCAGGGCGGCGGAGCCGCTAAGCCGCAAAGGAAAGTCAAAAGGCAAAGGGCAAATCGAAGGCGACATTAAAAGGTTAACATCGGTCCAATAGTTGGAGAAAAGCCTTGCGGTCAATACCAGCGGTCCGGATCAGGTTGTAAATGATATCGATTCCGACTTCATCATACCGAGGGACGATTAGGGGTCGCGCCGTTCCAGGCTTCTCAAGTTTGATGTGACTGCCTTTTTGCCCAGCCATCCGATAGCCGAGCTTTTCAAACACACAGACGATCTTCTCCCAACTTAGGGGAGTCAGACGCCCCACGCTATGCTCTTCTCAAATCCGAATGCCACGGGAATGGCAATCGGAAATGCATTTGGAATGTTTGCTGGTTTGGACTTGAGGGGTACAAATCCCAACTCTTTCAGAGCTTGGTCCAGCGTTCCTCGTTCGAGACAGCTAACGATAAAAAGTTCGGATGCCTCGATCAAATTCTTCTTGGCTTCCGCCAACGTTTTTCCCTGCGTGGTGAGGTCAAGTGGCGGGCAGTGGGCAATATACCAATCACCTTCATGCTTCATCACACCGAAAAGTGTAAACTCGGCCTTGACTTCTACCCTCATTTTCGGTGCCTCCCCGCAACTATGATAACACTATAGACATTCCAGCATCTTTCGCAGGATGTCACTGCAAGATTATAGAAGGGGCTCGTTGGGTTTGTCAAAGCTTGGGACAAGCTTGGCACATCCAACGGACAGCCGCGGGTGGCGCTGAGGGTGTCTTTTATGTCGGCGACCGTCAAGGAGTCAGGACAGGCCACGCTTAGCACGCGTCGACAGAGACGCTATACGTATTGCCGGAGCGCATACATGAAAAGCAATGTATGCGCCACCCACGGTTGCTCCCGGGTTGGGAGCGCGAGTCACGCGAAGAACCGCAGACCTCAAAGGCGGAGGTCTGCGCTGCCCTTGCTTTACCCTTTCGCACTGCCTGGAACCTGACACCTGACCCCTGGCACCTGACACCTATTTCCCTCCCCCGCGCGCGCGAATCATTTGCAGCGGGGCAATGCGCACCAGGGCATTCTGAATCCCCTCGCGGTCCTTCTCCGAACGCTCCAGAAATTCCTTCTGCACATAGTCGACGAACGCCTGCATTTCTTCCTGCATCAGGCGCATGTGCCGGCGCATATTCAAGATGATTTCGATCCCGGCCAGATTCACACCCAAGTCGCGAGTGAGATTCAGGATGGTTTCGAGCTGCTCCAAATCGTCTGGCGTGTAAAGGCGCGTGTTGCCGTTGGAGCGAGACGGGATCAGCAGGCCCTCACGCTCGTACAGGCGCAGCGTCTGGGGATGAATGTCGTACATCTCGGCTACGGCCGAGATCATGTAGCCAGCCTTGCCGCGAGTTTTCCTGCCACGTTTGGCCATGGGAAAAACCAGTTGATAGTCAATAGTTCAAAGTCAAAAGCAAACAGCGCATTTCAGAGGTCTGCGGCTCCGGAACGAGCAGCTGAAATCCTCAGTCCTCAGTCGTTAGTTCACAGCGATCAGCGCTCAGCTTTCAGAATTCATAATTCAGAATTCAGAATTATCCAAGCCTACTGCTTTCTGCCCGCGGCCTTCAAATCCTTCCTGGGGTCATCGGGGTTTAAGCGCGCGAGTTCGCGGAGGATTTCCTTGGTGCGTTCATCGGCGACGCGCGGCACCATCACCTGTATTTCCACAAACTCGTCGCCCCGAAGCTCTCCGGAGGACTCCCGCAGCGACGGCGCACCCTTTCCGCGCAGCCGCAGCTTCTGTCCGCTTTGCGTGCCGGGAGGAATCTTGATGGTGCTCAAGCCGTCGATGGTAGGAACTTCCACCTTGGCGCCCAGGGCCGCCTCGGTGATGGTAACGGGCAGCTTGACGTAAAGGTTATCGCCTTTGCGCTCGAACACCGGATGCGGCTCCACTTCGGTGACGATGTAGAGATCGCCCGCCGGGCCTCCCTGAATTCCGGCATTGCCTTTTCCGGGAACGCGCACGCGTGAACCGGTGCCAACCCCCGGAGGAATCCTCACGTTCAAGGTTTCGGGAGTATGAATTGCGCCTGCGCCGTGACATTGGGGGCAGGGCCGGCGCTGCTTGCCGCTCCCCCTGCACATTGGGCAAGTCATCTCAAAGCGCATCGCGCCCGCCTGCTTCAGGGTCTTGCCCGTACCGCCGCACTCCCCGCAGGTAACGGTTGGACCGGGGGTTGTCCCGGTCCCGTGGCAAGTGCTGCAAGCCTCATCACGCGCCACCGTGATGCGCACCTGCGCGCCCCGAATGGCGTCCCAGAAACCCAAATGCATCCGGTATTCAATGTCGGAACCTTTTTCCGGCTCCTCGCTCGCCGCCTCGCGTTCGCCGCGAGAAAAAATCTGGGAAAAGATGTCGCGGAAGCCGCCACCAAAACCGCCCCCCCGCCGTCCGGCTTCGCCGCCAGATTCATCCATGTTGGAAAAGTCAAAACCTGAAAAGTCAACGCCGGGTGGGGGCGAATGCGCGGGCCCGGTCGGACCTGTGCCGTACCCGCCGGGGGGAAGGTTGTCAGAATAGAATCCGTACTGATCGTAAATCTTGCGCTTCTTCTCGTCGCTCAGGATTTCGTAGGCTTCCGAGAGTTGCTTGAATTTCTCTTCGGCGCCTTTGTTCCCAGGATTGACGTCCGGGTGATGCTTACGCGCCAGATGGCGGTAGGCCTTGCGGATTTCCTCCGGCTTGGCGTCGCGACTGACGCCAAGGACTGCGTAGTAATCTTTTTGTGGACCAGTAGGCATTTGAAATTCCAGGAGTCAGGAGCGCGGACCTGTTCCGTAGGTCCGAGGTTCTTCGCTGCGGCCGTCGAGAAGAGCCGCAGACCTTGTAAAGCAGGTCTGCGCTACGCGCTGTCATTTGGTATCCGCGTCAACTCCCGAGGCCCGTATGCCTGATCTCCCCTTGCCCAATCTCAGAATCTCCGGTAGATTCATTGATGGGGTCACATATGGCAAACACGGTACAAGTTCCAGCGGAACTCTTTAGAAAGCTCCTCCAAGCGGAGAAAGCCCTCGACAAATTCCATGAGGCCTTCGAGGACTTTCTCATCACGCACGATCCCACCTTGCTACGAGAGCTTCGACAGGCCCGGCGCGAGCACTTGGCAGGGAAAACCCGCCCTTTCGAAGAGTTCGAGCAAGAGCTGTCGTACAAATCTAGACGACGGTGACCACCGCCACGGGTCCAAGGTGAAAGTTCCGAAGAACCTCCGAGCACAGAGCAATCTAAATCGCGAAGGGCTTTGAGCATGTCCATGTCGGACGCGTACAAGCTGACAACCACCCCGACCTTTGAGCGCGCCGTGAGGAGCCTGGATGGAACCGTCGCTGAGCGCATTAACAGGAAGCTTAAGTGGCTTGCGACGCATCCTGAACTCCTGTCGGAACCTCTTCGTAACCTGCCCCCTTCGCTAACAGGATTGTTTAAATACCGAATCGGTGATTATCGAGTGCTTTTCTGGGTCGATCATGCGCAGCAACTGATCACCCTTTATACCGTAAAACACCGAAGCACCGTCTACAAAGATCTCTAGCTCGACATCCCAAAGCAACCCATCACCGAACTCTTGCCTTTACGTCCCAGCCGGTTGCGGTCAAATTCCTCAAAAGATACACCCTCTGTGTATTTGTCCAGTTCCCTCGCCGCCAAAAGGATGTCCAGAAGCCTAGCGTCATCGCGCCACATAAACAGGTTCCGCGGAAGCCAAGATGTGCCGGCGGCGAATGTAATTCTCACTGCGCTCGATGGCGCTTCGCTCGACCAGGTCCACCTTGCGGCCCAAGATTTTCTCCAACTCGTCCTGCATCTCGACCACCGCCATGAGACTCCACCGGGCTGCCGGCTCAAAGCTCACTAACACGTCAATGTCGCTGCTCGACCGGAAATCTTCCCGTAACACAGAACCAAACAGGGCAAGCTCCGTAATCTTCCACTTCCGGCAGAAATCCTGGATTTTGTCCTTACTCACCTCTACGCGAATCATTCCCGGCTCCTGACTCCTTCCCGAGTTCCCAGCAAGTAGCGCCGACCTGTTCTCCAAGGTCTGCGCCTTTTCTCCCCGGCCGCACACAAGGGCCGCGGACCTACAAAACAGGTCCGCGCTACTCACTGACGACTGACAACTGACGACTGACGACTTCCTTATCAGTTCTTACTCATCTCCAAAATCGGCCCGAGGTGATCGGGGCAGCGCGAGGCAATCCAGGCCTCCAGGTGCTTGCGGACTTCCGACCCTACCGCCAAATCCCGATCATCGACTTGTACTTCCAAGAAGTGCCGCCACTTGCAAACCGGGCATTGGACGGGCACTTGGGCGCGATGTTCCATAGAACAGTCCATAGTCGATAGTTGATAGTCAATAGTTGAAAGAGTCGACAGTCGATGATCTGGAGTCGATAGTTCATAGTCTATAGTCGAAATTCGGTCCGGGCGACCGATTCACGTGCGCCCATCACTTTTGACTTTCAACTTTCGACTTTCAACTATCGACCATCGACTATCAACTATCAACTATCAACTTTTCTTCTTATCGTCGTCCACAACCTCCGCGTCGATCACTTCTCCTTCGCCTTTGGCCTTGCCCTTAGCGCTGCTGTCGGTGGGACCTTGCTGCGCCCCCCCTGCGCCTCTCCCCGCCCCGGCGTCCGCGGACGCCTTCGCGGAGGCCGCCTGCTTGTACATGGCCTCAGCGAGCTTGTGGGAAGCCGTCGTCAGCTTCTCGACGGCCGCGCTGATCTTGCTCACGTCTCCTTCCTGATTGGCCTTCTTCGCCTCTTCCAGCGCCGCCTCGATCGTCTTGGCATCGGCGTCAGAAATTTTCTCGCGATTCTCCTTGAGCAGCTTCTCGACCGAGTACACCATCGAATCGGCTTTGTTCTTGACCTCGACTTCCTCTTTGCGCCGTTTGTCTTCCTCGGCGTGGAGATCGCCTTCTTTGGTCATGCGCTCCACCTCTTCCTTGCTGAGACCGCTGGAAGAGGTAATGGTAATCTTCTGCTCCCTGCCGGTACCCAGGTCCTTGGCGGAGACGTTCAGGATGCCGTTGGCGTCGATGTCGAACGTCACCTCAATCTGCGGTATCCCGCGCGGAGCGGGAGGAATGCCCACCAGATGGAATTTGCCCAGCGTGCGGTTATCCTTCGCCATCGGCCGCTCGCCCTGAAGCACATGGATTTCCACGGAAGTCTGATTCTCTGCGGCGGTCGAGAAGGTCTCGGCCTTGCGGGTGGGAATCGTCGTGTTGCGTTGGATCAGCGCGGTCATGACGCCGCCCAGGGTTTCCACACCCAAAGTCAGCGGGGTCACGTCGAGGAGCAGCAGGTCCTTGACCTCGCCTCCCAGCACGCCCGCCTGAATGGCCGCGCCCACCGCCACCACTTCATCGGGATTGACGCCCTTGTGAGGTTCCTTGCCCCCGAAGAGGTCCTTGACGATCTGCTGCACCCGCGGGATGCGGATGGAGCCACCCACCAAGACAACTTCATCAATCTTGTCGGGTGTCATGCCGGCATCCTTCAGCGCTTGCTTTACCGGGCCCACCGAGCGCTGGAAAATATCCTCGCACATCTGCTCGAAGCGTCCGCGTGTCAGCTTCATGGCCAAGTGCTTAGGACCGGAAGCGTCCGCGGTAATGAAGGGCAGGTTGATCTCCGTTTCGAGTACCGTGGAGAGCTCCATTTTGGCCTTCTCCGCGGCTTCCTTCAAGCGTTGCAGGGCCATGCGGTCCTTCGCGAGGTCAATGCCCTGGTCCTTGTTAAATTCCGCGACGATCCAGTCCATGACGCGCTTGTCGATGTCGTCGCCGCCCAAGTGCGTGTCGCCGTTGGTGGATTTCACCTCCACCACACCTTCGCCCACTTCCAGGATGGAAATGTCGAAGGTGCCGCCGCCGAAGTCGTATACGGCAATTGTTTCGTCCTTCTTCTTGTCGAGCCCGTAGGCCAGCGCCGCCGCCGTGGGCTCATTTACGATGCGCAGAACCTCGAGGCCGGCGATCTTGCCCGCATCCTTGGTCGCCTGGCGCTGCGCGTCATTGAAGTAAGCGGGCACCGTAATCACCGCCTGGGTGACCTTTTCGCCGAGGTGCTGCTCCGCCGCGTCTCTCATCTTCTGCAAAATCATGGCGGAGATCTCCGGGGGCGAGTACTCCTTGCCCAGCGCTTCCACGCGCACCACGCCATTGGGGCCCGCGGTCACCTTATAAGGCACCGTCTTGATTTCGCTCTGCACTTCATCGAAACGGCGTCCCATAAACCGCTTGATGGAATACACCGTATTCTCGGGATTGGTGATGGACTGCCGCTTCGCCACTTGCCCGACCAACCGTTCTCCCGACTTCGTAAACCCTACCACCGACGGGGTCGTGCGACCGCCCTCGGGATTCGTGATCACGGTGGGCTCGCCGCCCTCCATGACCGCCACAACCGAATTCGTGGTACCAAGGTCAATTCCTATGATCTTGCCCATAACGCCACCTACCTCCTCAATCGAACGGATGACCGCCCGTCTTGTTCAACCCTCATCCTGCCAACCAATAGATGCTCGCCGCGCACCATTAGTCACAAGTTAGAATAAATCTTGAGCGTGCCATTGTCAACATAAATTCTTTTAATCTGTCAAGCTTTTTGTTATGAATGAGATAGTTTGAATGTGAGGTTCTTATACACTCAGTAAGGGCTTATAAGGGGCTATAAGGGTTTGTCAAGACTTGCGTGGGGCTCCGGCCTTCCGGTAGCCCCCCAAAGCGATTCAGCTTGGTGGGGAATCCGCGCCTGCGGCCAGCGCCCCGGGTTCTTGGCGAATGCCCCAGGGTGCGGCGCCCAAGGGCAAATCGACAATAGATAATGTCAATCATGGGATTGGCAGGTGCAAAGCTACACCGATTCAGTTTATTCTGAATGTCTGGGAGGAAACCATGCCAGCAAAGGTCCGCAAACCTGAGTACACGCCCGAGCACGCCCGCGGAGGTGTTCACGCCGGACTGCCCGCCATCGAAACCTGGGATAACCAGTACCACGGTTACGAGATCACCATCACCATCCCCGAATTCACCTGCATCTGCCCGCGCACGGGGCTACCGGATTTCGGAACCATCACCATTCATTATCTTCCCGACAAGCTCTGCCTGGAATTGAAGTCTCTGAAGTCTTACATCGTGTCTTTCCGCAACCTCGGAATCTTCAATGAAAACGCCGTAAACCGCATCCTGGATGATGTGGCGCGCGCCTCGAAGCCGAGGTGGGCCGTGGTGAAAGGGGAGTTCTCCACACGAGGCGGCATGCGCACCTTGGTGGAAGCTCGTTATCCGAGAAGGAAATGAGATGCCGCCTCGGCTCGTGAACCGCCCCGGTCAAGAGTCACGCGCGTTTTTGTAGGGGCGGTTCGCGAACCGCCCCTACACCATCTTCGGGGCGGGGTTGAACGGTTCGGCCCCTTCAGGGCCGGAACCAAATTTTCCGGGCTTCTTTTCCGTAGGGCTGGCGCAGACGGTCGCTTTTTTGATTCTGCGATCTCCCCAAGGAACTCTCTGGATGAGCCGCCAGCTCCCACAAGTCCCTTCGGGAAATCGCAGACCCCAAACAACAGGGGTCTGCGCCAGCCGGCCTAATTCGGTTATACGGGGCTAGGAGTGTGTCGGAGATAACAGTCTCTCAACGAAGAATCAATAACTTACAGACACTTGAATCTCGCTAAGTTGTTGATTCTACGTACAACGAAATCTATCTCCGACAGACTCCTAGTCGTGCAGGATTATGCTCAAGAGGCCACTGTTAACCGTCAACGCGGCGTTGCCCGTGTAATCGATAAAGCCCAGCGTCCGGAACTTGTTCATGAAGTGACTGACCCTCGACCGGGTGGTGCCGACCATTTGGGCCAGGTGTTCCTGATTGATTCCGGGATGGACAGTTTCGGTTCTGCTTTCCTTGCCAAAATGCGCCAGCAATAAGAGAATCCGGGCCAGGCGCTTTTCGGCGGAACTGAAAAGCTGGTCGACCAGATCCCCTTCAAATCGAATGTTGCGTGAGAGCAGGTGCGTGACGAACAATTCCGAGATTCCGATCTGCTCGTGGAGCAGACGCACCATCAGCGACTTCTCGATCTTGTAAAGAGTGCAATCCGTCACCGCCATAGCCGCGCAGATGCGCAAAAGCTGGCCGGCTAGACATCCCTCGCCGAAGAACTCGTTGTCGCCCAGAATGGTGACGATCGCTTCCTTGCCTTGTTGGGATGTCACCGCGAGTTTCACCTTGCCATGTTGGAGATACCACACGGAATCCGCAGGGTCTCCCTGCGCGAAGATCGTGCGGTTCGCGCCGTATTCTAGAACGGTTTTCCCGCGCGAGATTCCGGCGAGAAATGCTGCCCAATCGACGGTCTGAATCTTCCCGCTTGCTATGGCAAGTGGAGGCTTGCCGTTGCCCTTGACAACCTTAGGCTCTCTCTTCTGTGGCGTCATAACACCCTCCGTCTGCTTGCTGAAGATATATCGCGGTTCGCGGCGTATTCCAGAACAGTATTCCCGCCGGCGATTCCCGCGAGGGCGGCCTCCCAATCGGCAGGCTGGCTTTTCTTTGCCCTAACAACCCCCCTCTGCTTGCTAAGGACGCGCCCGTGGTATCAGAAGGAATCGGATTTTGGCGACGACCCGGTGTCACCTCGCGGGTCGGACTCGCTCCAGGGCAGTTCTACGGTGCGAATAGCCTGCTGACTCGTTATCCCTCGAATGCTTCATCATCAGCCTGTGGAGTGAGGCGTACTCTGGGGCAATGCTTGATTTCTCAGAAACTCAGTCTCGGCGGATGACCAGGAGAGTGCGGTCGTCGTGGAAGGGAAGCTCGTTGCGGAAGGCATCACAGGCCTTTTCGATGAGGTCAATGACGCTGTGTGGCGTGGCGCCATGCGCGGGGCGCACGGCCTCCCGGAGCCGCTCCACACCAAATTCCTCATTCTGCTCGTTCAAGAGCTCCGTCCAGCCGTCTGTATAAGCAACCACCAGATCGCCGGAGCGCAGGTTGCAAACGCCCATTTGGTACTCGCTCGCCGGGTCAAGGCCGAGAAAAAGCCCGCCATCAGCCAGTTCTTCAAGGCCATCGGACCGGACGACGATCGGCGATGGATGTGAGCAGTTGACGTAGAGCAAGCGGCCTTGATCGTCAAACTCCCCGTAGAACAGGGAAATCAGGTTGCGCTGTTTGCCCTGCGCAGCTAGGCTGCGGTTGATCAGTCGCACTTTGTGCACCACTTGGAAGGGTGTGGCGTTGACCACATGAAGCGTGGCATGCAGTGCCGTCACCAGGACTGCCGCCTCGAATCCCTTGCCCTTGGCGTCGGCGACCGCCGCGGCAAAACTGCCCGGCCCCAAGGGGATGATCTGATGATAATCGCCGCCTACTTCCTGCGCCGGAACGGA
>JBEKAD010000027.1:0-15759 GCA_050018435.1 Terriglobia bacterium | reverse complement strand
CTCCAAATATATGGCATTACTCAGATCGAAACAGGTTCCCGTTGACCAAGTCGCAGTTTGCGGGTTTCCAGAGGCGTCCTTAATGCTGAAGTCCCCCGCGTTATAAATCTTCAGGTCCGAAACCAGCACGTTCTGAAGCGTTCCACCCGAGGCATTGGCAAAGACCGTCGAGGTGTCACCACTGGTATTTTGGATTATCGTTGCGTTCCCATTAACACCCCCTTGGCCGATGACGCGATCACCATCATAAACCTCGAACACCGCGCCATTCGCCCGCGTAATCGTGGCCGCCGGGAGCAAAAGCGTGATGGGCCCCGGTCCAAGGACGCAGTTGGTGTTCATGTTCTGGTTGCCGCCCAGGCCCCGGGCATCGACGGTGCCGCCCGTGGAGGGCAATGCGGCGATCGCCGCATTCACCTTTGAGCCAAAGTCGGTGCCCGCCTGCAAGCTGGCATCGATAACCGTGGTTCCGTTGCCCAGGCCCGAGGAACTTCCGCCTCCACTGGGAGTGGCACACGCGGGCACCCCCCCGGTGGAAATCTGGTTTAAGAACTGGCCACCCGTGCAACTCACGGATTCAACCCCGCCCAACGTACTGGCGGAAGGAGCGGGGAGGTCGGCTCCCACCAAGGAGCGGAAGGTGGGCGCGGCGGCATTGCCAGTAGCGGGACCGGCCATAATGAGGTTAGCGCTTTGAGTCGCTAACGCCGCTGTCAACGTGCCGGATCCGGTCACCGGTGAACCGGAGACCGAGAACATGGAAGGCATCGACAGTCCGACGCTGGTAACGGTTCCGCTCCCGGTACTGCACGAGCCCCAGACGGGATCTGTGCCATTCGAGGTCAGACATTGGCCGTTGCTGCCCCGGGCCAGGCGGGCGTTCGCGGAAGAATGGTAGTAAAGAAGGTCGCCTTCCGCCGTGAGGGGTGAAAGGGCGTTGAACCCGGCATTCGCGGTGGTCTGCCCAGTACCGCCCCCAGCTATTCCCAGTGTAGCAAATGCCGGAGCAGCGCTTGATCCTTGGCCCAACAAGGGAAGCCCGCTCGTTCCTGCCGCAGTCGATATTACGGGGGAGGACGATCCCCCGCCGTACAACACGCCGTATTGGGTAGTGCTGGTTTCCGTCAAATTCGGAACGCTGAGCGTCGCGGCTCCGCTTGAACCGGTATGAGCTAAAGTGAGAGTCGAGTTCCCATTCGTCCCGCTCGCCACAACGTCCTGAAGCGACCAACTATCGGTTGCGGAAGCCGAACCGTTCCAGTACGTGCCCGAGAGATTAAGCAATGGACTTGACTGCGCCGCGCCGGAGGTCGCTGCGGTGGTGTTCGCCCAAGTCCAGTTGGCGGCCGAAGTATGGTTGAAGGTCGTCGCGTAGGTGGACATGGAGAGAGTGAGATTGGCCGCCGGATTGACCAAAGAACTCCAAGCAAGACTGCTGCCGCCGCACGAGCCCCACACGGGGTCGGTGCCATTGGAGGTCAGGCATTGGCCATTGCCGCCGATACCCAAACGCGCGTTCGAGCTGGAGTGGTAATAGTGCAAGTCGCCTTCCGTCGTGAGCGGCGAAAGAGCATTGAACGCGGCTGATGCGGTGGTCTGTCCGGTACCGCCGCCTGAGATGGCAATCGTGGGAAGGTCGGAAGCGGCCAGAGCGCGGAAAGCCGGGGCACCCGAACTGCCATTCGGCGCGGCATAAACAGCGTTGGCGGTTTGACTCCCAATGCAGTTGGCGTTTCCGCTGGCCGCGATACCCAGGGCGAAGGCCGAGCCCGTGCACTGAGACGGCGCTGTGGCCAAGGCCGTGGCCGTGGCAGCATTGCCCGAGGTGTTGCTGGTAATGGAAGCGGGCAGGTCCGCCGCGACCAAACCGCGGAAAGAAGGATTTCCGCTCGAGCCGTTGGGCGCCGCCAAAAAGTTATTCGCGGTCTGGCTGCCAAATCCCGCTCCGGTTAAAGAACCCCAGGAGGGATCGGTGCCGTTTGAGGTCAGGAAGGTATTTGCGCCGCCGATCGCCATGCGCGTATTGGAAGAGGAATGGTAATAGTGCAGATCGCCCTCGGTGGTCAGAGGAGAAAGCGCGTTGAAGGCGGCCGCCGCACTGGTCTGTCCGGTGCCACCCTGTGAAACTGCCGCGGTTCCGCTGAGGTTACTGAAAGTCGGCTGAATCCAAGCGGGCAGTCCGCCGCTGATCCCCAGAAACTGGTTGGTTCCGCCGATGGGCAAGCGGGCCAGAGCCGGCGTCGAGTTAGTGAAAAGAAAATCCCCTGCCGTGGTGAGGGGAGTCTGCCCAAGCGCCAGCGAACCCGCAAGGTTGCTGAACCCCGGCTGCAAGCAGTTGGCATTTCCGCTGGTGGAAATACCCGTGGCCCAGTTGTTGCTACCGCATTGAGTGGGGCTGGAAGCCAGGGCGGTCGCCGTGGCAGCAGTGCCGGAGGTGTTGCTGGCTATAGAAGCAGGGAGATCTGCCGCCGCCAATGCCCGGAAGGAAGGATTCCCGCTCGAGCCGTTGGGCGCCGCATAGACAGAGTTACCTGCCTGACTGCCAATGCAGTTGGCGCTTCCATTCGCGGTGATGCCCTGAGCCAGAACTGAACCCGCGCACTGAGTGGGGGTAGCCGCCAGGGCGGTGGCGGTTGCCGCGTTGCCCGTCGTGTTACTGGAAATCGTTGCGGGGAGGTCCGCCGGCGCCAGGGCGCGAAAAGTCGGTGTGGCCGCTGGTCCCGAGCCGGGCCCCGCCAAAACCGTGTTCGGCGTCTGGGTGAGGAGTTGCGGCGCGAGCGTTCCACTCGAGGTGATCGGAGAGCCGGAAACGGTCGGGCTGAAAATGATGCCGTCGCCGGTTATTCCCACGCTGGTCACGGTTCCAGGGTTGGTCACGCCGCTGGAAACAAACAGGGTCCGCACGTCGGTGATCGAGGAAATCGCCGTGCTGGTGGTGACCACCCTCGCGATCGGGATGCTCGCCGTAGTGAAGCCCGTCGTGTTCGACGCCGGCGCGCAATTTTGCGATGGGTCGAGGTAAACGTAGTTCGTCGCACTGGGCGCAAGGGTCAGTGTGCCACCGGCGTAGGTCCGAACGGTATTGCTGCAAACGGCCGTCCCGGGGGCAAGATTCAAGGTCAGGTTTGATCCCGCTGTCGGCCAGTACCCGGGCCCAAATCCTTGCACGAATTTCGCGTTGACGGGGAAGATCTCCTGGCCCGCCTGCGCCTGGGGTTGCTGAGGAAATGCAGAATTATGAATTATGAATTGAGAAAAGAGGAAGAGGAGTAGGAACCGAAAGAAAGGCGTCCGTGGTCCGTAGTCCTTGGTCCGTTGCCACAACCGGCGACTAGCAACGGACAACGGACGGCGGGCAAAGGGCCACCAATTTATAATTCCGAATTCATAATTTTGACTTTTTACCATACCTGCACCTTTGCGGTTACCCCAGCGTCTGAGGCAACGAGATAGAGATTTACGTCGTCCACATCCGTCGGTGATTGCCACCAGATGGCTCCCGGGCTGGTCATGCGGATTTGCGCACCGATGGGTGTGCGCCCTAACAGATGCGGCACCGTAAAATTGCCGGGCCCTGAGGGCGCCACCGGGATCTGGCCAAAGAGGCTCGTCGCTTGGGTCACGTTCGTGACCTGGGTCCCACTGGTAACGATGACCCCAATGAAGGCGTCACCGGGATTCAGGGCGGCAAGAGCGGACCGGTAGTAGTAGCTGCTGGGCCAATTCTCCTGTTGATAGAAGAGATAAGAGGTGGCATTCACGGGGGCCGCGTCGAGAGCGGGGTCGGTGGGTGCGTAACGCGAACCGTTCGCGTAAAGGATTCCGTTCGTCACGCTGGGATAAAGGGAATTGGAGGTGGCGAGCTGAAAGCCGCTGACCACGCCGTTTAAACCCAGGTCGCCCACCAGAGTGTCCACCACCGACGCGAGATCGCTCAGGAAGGCCACGTTGGCGTCGAGCAGGGACATGTTGCCGTCCATGTCCGATTCGTATTGAGTGATCCCATGCTGCGGCTGGACAAAGCCTTTGCGGGGCAGTACCGTTCTGACGATAGCCATAAGAACCTCACGGCAGTGGGCAGGTGGGCAGTGGGCAGTAGATGTTCCCCTACCTGCCTAGCTGCCCATCTGCCCGTCTTTTAGTCTCCAGACACGCCCGCGGGCAGATTCACGCTCAGCCGCTGGCAAATCGCCATGACCTTCACCGTGCCTTGATTTTCCGCGCCACTCGTCGACCAATAGGTTTGGATCACGACCTTGCCATTGGCGTCGTTCACGTCGAGTTGATAGGGGCAGATAGCCAGACTGCCCTGGCCGGGATCGCTATTGGCAAGCGCCGGCGGTGTGGCTTGCCCCGGGACATAGCCCGCCGCCGGCGAGCGGGAGGAATAGAGAATGGGAATAAAAAGGCATTCCGCGTAGCTGTAGCCGTAGCCATCCACGGGAGAGACGGGGGGCGAAACGGTGTCACCCGGCCCGTAAAAACCCATATAAATAACCTCGCAGCGCACCGCCCCAAACTTGGCATTGTGCGAGATCTTCGCCAGTGCGTAATCCGTCAGCGGCTGGCCGCCGGCAATCGTGCTGTCGGCCAAATCGAAAAACCCAGGAATGGAAGACATCAACATTTGACTCATAACATTTCCGATTTCTGATTGGTGATTGGTGATTGAAAAATCACAAATCACAAATCGCCAATCACCAATCAAAAGATTGTGCTCAACGCCTCCGTGTACACACCATTCGTGGAGGGCGTGATGAAAAAGTACGTCTCCTGCTCCTCCTCCGTCGCTTGCGAATACGGCGGCAGCACCATGGATGCCGAAGGCACGATTTCATACGGCGCGGTGGTGCTGGCCCGGCGCATATCCAGGAGCGTGAAGCGCACTTGGCCGTTGGCATAATCGGGCGAGCGGCCGATAATTTCGCAGGGGATATTGGTAACGCCGCGCCCGCCGCCGATATAGTCCGGAACCAACGGGTGGGTGAGCGAGACCCAATCTTTCAATTCGGGCTGAAGCGCCCCGAGCTGCGTCACAATTTGATACACCGGCGTGGCAAAGCCGTAGCGCCGGAAAAGCTGGTCACCCAGCAGGAAGGCGCGCAGCGTGCCCCCGCGTCCGGTGCGAAGGCCGGCAGCTTCCACTTGGTGGTTATAGAGGTAGCGGAAAAGGTTGTAGCTCGCCTGCTGAAGCATGGTAACGGTGGTGTTGTAAGTGCGCGCGCTGGTATTGGTGGCGGTGTCGTCCGCATCCAGGCGATAGGCCAGAGCGTTAATGACGGGCGCCAGCCGGACTTCCGGAATGCCGATGATGCCGCGCTGCGTGAAGCCGAGCACCGGCGTCTGGTTCGCCGGGTTCTTCATCGCTTTCAAGGTGAGCTGGCCGGATGCGGTGACCACCATGACCAGACCCAGGGGTTTGAGAATCTGATCTTCCAGCCAACTGCGCGCCTGCTGCGGCGAGGTGATCTTGAATTCAAACCAGTCTCCCGAAAACATGGCATCGCGCAGCGCCGTGATGCCGGCCACGTCGAGATACGAGTTGGGGTTGATGAGTGTGGCCGGGTCGCCGGACACCGGCGCAATTCCGGATTGCGAATTCCCAATTCCAGAAGCAGGAACGTACTTGGCCCAAAACGGATTCGCTGCCGCCACTAATTCGCCCGTGCCGCCTGCTTTCACTACCGCGCTGAGCGCCTGGTCCTGGCCCACGCCCAGCTCGTTTTGCATGGCCGCCAGAAAAATGTCGAGCGGGTTACCGCTGACCCAGCGCGGGTTGTCATTCGACACCGGATAGCTGTTGGCCAGCCACTGCGCGCCGTCGGCTTGCCAGATATTTTTTTGTCCCGGCAAGTACTCTTCGGGTCCGCCGTTGGCCCAGAGGAAAGCGCCCTGCGCGAAGCGTTTCAGGTCTTCCGCCTTGAGGATGACGCGGCCATC
This sequence comes from Terriglobia bacterium, assembly GCA_050018435.1. Taxonomy (GTDB): domain Bacteria; phylum Acidobacteriota; class Terriglobia; order UBA7540; family UBA7540; genus Bog-366. The sequence continues at coordinate 9,819 of JBEKAD010000027.1, read as the reverse complement.
GGCGTCGAAACCGATTTCGGAAATCTGCAAAACGTGCAGCGGAACGAAGTCACCCATCGAACTGCCCGGAAAACCCATGCTGAACGTCACGACCTGCCCGATCAATTCTTCCTGCGCCGCCAGGGTGTGGAGCAAACCGCCGGGATCAATGCAACGAATCTCCATCTGGCCAACGGAGCTGGACCCATTCTTGTCATCGATGGATTGTTCCGCGCCGGCAGGGACGTACATATAGGGCAGCAACTGCGGCAGGCCCGCGACGGTGAGCAGCAGGCTGGGATTGGTCGCCACCAGCCACATCCACGCGGTCGGGGCGAGGGCGGGCCATATTTCAAATTCATAAGGCAGCGCACGCGCCGCCAACTGGTAGGCCAACAGCGAACCATTGCCCGTAGCCTGCAAAACGGTGGCTTGCCCCGCGATCAGCGTGGTGAGCACCGCGTCGATCGTCGTGCCGACGCCCGTGAAAAAGTTGGCGAGACCCGGAATGGAATAGAGGTCAAGGAGCATTAAGATCATGCCCCAGGTGCCCTCTTGCCAGACCGACCCCGGCGAGCCGGAATACCCGCCGGGGGAATCGTTGTAAGGCTTCATGCCGCTGAACGGCGTGGTGACCTGATAGGCTTCATTGTAGGAATTCGCCTGGTTGGAAAGGGCGACCGTCTGGTTCGTTACCAGGAAGGTTGTGTAGGCGAACTCCGCGCATTCGAGGGCGATGTCGTCGCGCCCGGTGGCGTGGGCCCACAGTGCCGCCCAATGGCCGGAAGCGTCGAGCGCCTGGCTGGTGTCGAGGGTGTTTCCTGTTGCGCCCTGGGCGAAGTGCCCCGGCGTCGAGGCCGTAGCGCCGGCTTCTAGCCGGCCCTGCCGCCAGGATGGCGGCGCTACGGGCGTTGACAGCTCACAGCTTCCGGAGGGCGCAATGTAGAGGTTCGCAAGCAGGTTGGTGTCGATGCTGGCGGCGGCGGCGCTGGCAGCCGCCGCAGTGGCAAGGAGCGAATTCGCCTGCGCGGAAGTAATTTGCCCTGTCTTGGTCAGATTGGTGGCGGCCACCGGCAGGGCGTTAGCTGCCCGCTGAAAGGCAAACCACAAGTCGATTTGATGTTCGGTGGAAACGCTGGGAACCAATCCCGGTATGAACTGGTAACCCGGATCCTGGTAGCGCCCATACCCTTCGTAAAACAGGCCCTGCGTAAGGTCCGCCGCGGTGCTCTGCAAGGTGAGCAGGAAGTTAATCATTCCTTCGAGGGCGAACGCGGGACTGAAGTCCTGCGCAAGCCGCATGTAGACGCAGTAGGCATAAACCACCCAGGCCATCGAGCCGGCGCGGATGTAGGCCTGGTCCACTTGGCCGTTATAGGTGTCGTAGCTGAAGCTCAGGGAATTCGCCGGCTGGAGGGTTCCGACGCTCAGGTTATCGAAGTAAAGGTCCGTGTTCGCCGCCGTAAGCGTGAGCTCGAAGCCGGTAATCTTGACCAGCGTGTCGCCGGTTAGATTTGAAATTTGAGATTTGAGATCTAAAAGGGTCGTACGCCACGCGCCGGCGCCTGGACCGATGGGCAATGTGATGACCGTCCCCGCCAGCGTCGCCGGGCCTGCTGTCCCGCTGGTGACCTGAATATCGGTCACCAGGCCCTGTGCCGTCACAACGCTGATGTCGAAAACAAAGCCTACCCCCGGACCTTCCATATGCTCGAAGCTCAGTTGGTTGTCCGTGGTATCGGGGAAGCCGCTGCCGGTGTAAGTAAAGACCGCACTCGCGGAGCCGGAGTGAAAATCCAGAATGTTGCCCGTGCCGTAAGGCGGCTCGGGAGGGGATATCGAGTTGGCCGCAACATTGTTAATGGCCGCGCCCGCGCCGCTTTTCGACCACCGCGCCGTGGATCCGTCTTCGGCGTTTTCGAGCACCGTGGAAGCCAGGTAACCCGGTGTGGCGAGAAAGGCATTCAGTTGATTAATGACCTTTTCGGCCGCGGTGAAATTCCCTGCGGACGTATAGGCAAGGATGGCCAGGGCGCAATCGTAGATGTAGCCGCGATTCTGGATGGCCGGCAGGTCCGTCGAGCCGGGATTGGGAACGAAAAGCGGATCGCTGGTGGGAACGTCGAACGAGCGCGGCAGGTCCGAATACTCCAGCTCGGACCCCAGGGAATCGAAAACTTCCGTCCATCCCGCCACCGGGTCGTTGTAGAGGATATGGACAGTCGGGATTCCGGATTCCGGATTCAAAATTACCGAAGAGCCGGCGCGGGCGTGGAAGCCGTCGCTCTGCACGATGATGGGGACGTTGTCTTCCTGTAAGTACTCGAGGTCGGTCTTGATGTAAATCTGCGCTTGGTAATTCGTCAGCTTGCCGCCCAGCGTGGTTCCAGCCTGCGGCGTCTGGCAAACGCCCGTGTTGGTGTGCGCCACCCAACCGGCCGGAATCGCGGAACCGTACCAACCACTCGCCGGCTGCGCAACACTGGTGGGATAGAGCGCCGCGAGCAGCAGGCCGGAGCGTACGCCCGCCAGGCTCCAGGTATAACCTCCGGAATAAGCGCCGCCCCCGGCGGGAACCGTGGTGTACAGCGTCGAGCTGCCTTGGAAGTACCAAACATCGGTGTGGACAAACACATCGACCCGGTACGAACTCGGCGCGTTGAGCAAATTGAAAACGTAGCCCGTCGCCACCCAGTAGGCGTTCTGATAGCCGAGGGCAATCAGTTTCCAGACCTGCGTGTTGTCACCGGTCAGGGCGCCGAGCGTCGTCGGCCAATTGGGAGGATTGCTGGTGTTGGCCGTAATGCCACTGTAGAGCGCCATCTGGACGTTATTATTCGAGTCTACGATCAGTGAACCGAAAGGATAATGGGCGTTGGCCGTCCATTTGGCGATGACGCCCGGCGTCTGCGGCAGCCCCGGCGTAATCTGGCTGGAATTGGCGTTATAGAGCAGCGCGCCGACAGATTGCTGCATCGCCGAGGTCACTTCGTAGCCGTTCACCAGCAGGTTGCCCCAGGCGAGCGCCACGCCCGATTCATTCACCGGGTAACCGTCCGGGCCCAGTTGATTGTCCGCCCACAGGCCGGGCGGCAGCGCCGCCACGATCGATTCAATGGGCGACATCGCGAAGGGAGCTTCTTGCGCGCCGCTCACGGTCAGGCCGGTTAAAAAGTTAATCAGCGAGCTGAGGCCGCACTCCACCAGACCCGCTGCGGGCTCTTCGGTTACCGCCGAGCTCGTGGCCCCCTGCGTCAGGAGGGCGTTGCCCAGCCAGTCGCCGGCGGGGCTCGATTGCCGCCCGTAAAGCCACGCGAGCGATCGGTTCATCGCTTGCCAGAAATTGCCCGGCCAGTATGTGGAAACAGTAGGCATTGCCTTTAACCTAGAGGTAGGTGGCAGGTAGTAGGTGGTAGATGGGGTTTTTCCCCACCTACCATCTACCCTCTACCACCTACCGCCCTTCACGTTCCCCACCCGCCAATCCCCCAGGTCATCGCCCCGTACCCGCACTGGGCGAGAGATTGGATTTGCGCCTGCGTGAAGCTGGCCAGCACGATCCCGAACTGCGGGATCTGCAAAACGTACAGGGGTTGCTTCTGCGGTGAGGTCAAGCCTGATTGCCAGGTTTGGTTTCCTTGAATCATGTCCGTAGTCCGTAGTCCGTGGTCCGTAGTCCGTGGCCCGTAGCAACTGACAACGGACAGGTTTGTTCATGTCACGACCTGCCGAAACTTCAGATGAAAGCTGTACTGTCCAGGAGCCTTATAGGCCGCCGTCCAGTTGGTGTCCTCCAGCCAGAAATTGCTGAATCTGGACTGTGAACTATCTGGATAATAGGCAAAGACGCCGCCCTGGAGGGCATAGTTCATGAATTGCGCCCAAGCCTGTACGTCCGAGCCAATGCCCACCCACTCCAGATCGAGATCGAGGTAATTGTCGATGCGTTCGAGCACCGATTCGCGCACGCCGCTCGACGCCACGTTGTCGTGGCGGACCGCCACGGCGGAGTAAGCAGGCACGCGCCGCGGCGGCCGCAAAAAATTTAGTGTGGCCGTGCCACTGCCGTAGGGATAAACGATTGCTGGGTTTGCCATAAGAATCGCTGGGCAGTGGGCAGATGGTGAGATGGGCAGTGGTAAAAGCCCCATCTGCCCATCTGCCTACCTGCCCATCTGCCTAATGCCCTACCGGGCTTCCTCTCTGCGCGCTGGTGGCCGTCACATTGACTCCCCGCGCCACCGCTCCGTTGACCGCGCCCGCCACGTATTCCTCGAAGGCTTGCGTGCCGCGAATAATGACGACGCCCGATCCACTGAACCGTGAGCCGGCCCCGGCGGCGCCCCCCGCCAATTCGGAATTCGGAATCCGGGATCCGGAATCCGAAACTCCGGCCCCGAGTCCGGAATCACGAGCCCCGGCCCCGCCGCCCGCGCCGGCGCTGCGGCGATGACTACCCGTTCCCGCCAACAGGGCGTACTGCGCCGCCGCTTCAAAGTGCAGGCCCGCGGCCATGATGGCGGCAGGGTTAGGCGGCCACGTTCCTTCGGCCAGAAGAGCGATGCCGCGCGCCGTTTCCCAAACCGCTTCCACACCCGCCTGGGCCTTGCGTCCGGCCACCAGCCCGGCCAGGCCCTTGCTCACCATCTCCACGCCTACCGCCGATTGCGAGCGCAGGGCAAGTGTCGAGCGCTCCACGGCATTGGCGTGCAGATCCGTCTGGGCCGTGCTGGTGGTGATTTCCGGGGTGAGCACCCGGAAGGCCTCGTGCATCTGGCGGATTGGCTCGACGGCCATCTGACCTTGCGTGTGCATGCGGGAGAAAACCGCCACCGCATCCTGCTGAGCCTTCGTCGCCTTCAGAACTTCCGCCGTGTGCTCGCTCATGGTCTTGGCGTTTTTCTCCAGCCCGGCGGAAGATGCGTCCAGAATTTTCAGCGCCGCCTGCGCACGCTGTGGCTGCGCGCCGAGTTGGAGCAGGAGGCTGAGAATATTGTTTTGATTTTGTTCCATGGGGTGCCATTTAGCCATTGAGTCATTTGGTCATTGAGTCATTGAGACCTTCTTGCTTTCCAATGACGCAATGATCCGATGATTCAATGACTCAATTCCTTTCACCACTCAATCACAGTCTCTTCCTTCTCCAACTCGCCCTGGTCGCGGGCGGCGAGGCTTTCAGCCGCGGTGCAATCCAGCAGGTAAGCCGGCATCCCCGTGAGCTCCAGAAGCTCGCTCGGACGGCAGTAGCTGCGCTTCGCCACTTCCGCCAGGTACAGCAGCCGCTCCTTGTCCTCCAGGAAATTGGCCGAGGTCTTCAGTGCAGTTGACAGTGGACAGTGGATAGTGAACAGAGCCTTTACTGTCCACTGTTCCCTGTTCACTATTCACTGCACCAAACACCTCGCCTCGCAGCCAGCGGAAAATGAATTTCAAATCTTCAATCAGAATGTCGCCCAGCCCGATTTCGAGGGCTTGGGGAGCCGCCGCGAAACGGGGCTGCACAAACAAGCGCGTGAGCGTTTCGGTGAGCCACCGGGTGAACGCCTCAATATCTTCCGTCTTGATTTCCTCGGGCTTGGCGTCGGTAATCCGGGCTTGCAGTTGCGTGCCCGCCCGCCCCATGGCCAGCGCCGCGAAAACCGGAGGCCGGCAAAGCAGCACCGTCAGCCCACTCGCCGGCAACACTACTTGCTCGACGTTGGAGCGCTCCAGGGCGGCCTTAAAATCGTTCGCTTTGGCGATACCGTTGTCTGGCATCACAACCTCTTCACTTTTGCCATTTGCGTTTTGCCGGATTGCGCAGAGCGAAGCTCTGCGAGGGAAAACGCAGAGCTTCGCTCTGCGCAATCCGGCATGGGAACCTCGATTAAAACCCGCCCCTGGATTGCGGCGATTGCAAATCGCCGTCGGGGATCTTTCGATCACAGGAATCCAGGAGGCTCTGCGAGCGAAAACGCAGAGCTTCGCTCTGCGCAATCCGGCAAAAGCAAGACCTAGACCTGCCGATACACTTTGCCCCCTCGATCGCCGACTGGCCGGTTCAGGTCCGCGATGGCCTGAAAGGTGATCTTGTACGTTGTCTCCTTGCCGCGCTGGAACGGCAGCTTCACTGTTTCCTTTTGATAGGCGCGGTAGATTTGGGAGATGACGAACTTCGCGGCCTGGTCCTTGCGCTTGGAGATCAGCAGCACGCTGAACTTGGGCACCGGCTTCAGGCCGCCGAAGGCGATTTCCTCGTAGGCCTGCGCTCCCGCGGGCAACGTGCTATCCGTGCCCGTGGCGTAAGTGCCGTGGGGAATGAGGATCTGAAGCTTGGCGCAGTCCGATTCTTTCAGCGTGACCGCGATCGAGTCCACTTCCCCCGTCATCACCGCGTCGATGGGCAGCGTTTCCTGGTCGGCGGTGGTTTCCTCAACCTTGGCGCCGATATCGAGATCCGTCACGCCCTCCAGCGCGCCCGCGAACAGGTAGGCGGGCGCCAGCGCCACGCAGGTCCACACCACGGCGGCGCCGTCGGAGGTCATGGCGCCGAGCGCGTTGCCCCAATTGCTGGGCGCGCTCGTAAACGTGTTGCCTCCGGTCGTGCACTCCTGAACGTTGCCGTTCGAGTCCACGATCATCTGGCCGGGGGTGACGGCTTGCGCGGCCGCCCACGCAGGTTGCGAAGGGGTGCCGTCCGCGCCGATGATGTGCCGCTTCCCGCTGGCGGGCGCGCAGACATTCAAATAAATCCAGCCGGGGCCTTGGTGGATTAGGGTTGGGGTGGGGGTTCCGAGTGCCATGTTTTTCTCCTTCGTAGCACGGCCATCCTGGCCGTGGAAGTCACGGGCTGGAAGCCCGTGCTACGTCTCTTCCAACTCAAAGAGCACCGTCAAAGTCACGCGCATGACCGGCACATCCACATCGGGCACATCGACTTTGGCGGGGACGTGCGACTCAACGAAGACTTCATTGACTGTCCCGGCGGCGTTGGGCACGGTCGTGCCGCTGGGCACGGTCTCGTGCTGGATGGGCAGAGGAGTGGTCCAGTCGCCGAGGGAGGGCCAGGGCCCGGCGCTCGTAATGATCATGTCAAGCAGACGGGCATAGTCCTGCGCGTCCTCCTGCGCCATCTCCTGATCGTATTGGCCGGTATCGAGCCCCAGCCTGATGCGAACTTCGTGACGCCGCGTCGTCTTGTCGTCGCCGCGCTCGAAGCTCACAGGGCCGATTTCCATGTAGAGCCAGGGCCAACCCGTCCGCGCGCCGGGGCCTTTGTGGAATTCCGCAATAGGGCAGAGCGGTTGGTTCCCGTTCGCGGCGCGCGCGGCGTTGATGACGGTGAGCGCCGCCGCTTGGTCGCGCTGGATAATCGCGATCAGTTGATTACCCAGCGGCTTGGCGAATTGTGCTTGGTACGCTTGCGTCCAGCTCATAGGTTAAAGACCGTTCGTTGGTCCGATGGATTGCGGCGATCAAAGATCGCCGCTCCGGCCGGCGATTTTCAATCGCCGCAATCCGAACTAATCAGAATTCCCGCCTATCCCACTTCTTGAAAACGCTCGTCGAATCCTCGCTCGAAGTCTCGCTCGGGCACTGATCTCCGCCCGCCACGCCGCCCAATTGCGCGCGCGGCGTTTCGACTTTGGCGAGCGGGTCGAATAGGTAGTCGTAATCACCACCCTGGGCCAGCGGCTTGCCGTCCGCGTCGCGGGCGTTGAGCTTGTTGCACTGCTCGCGGAATTCGTCCTCAAACCCCTTCGCCACGCGGGCCGCCGCGGCGATCCCGGAAGTTTCAAACACCTCGGCAAGTTGCGCGCCGGCGCCGTAACGGTTGATCTTTTCGAGCAGGTTCAACTGGTCGGTGCTAAAGATCGCTTGCCAGGCGGTGAATCCCGGGCTCGCATAGGCTTCCTGAAAACGCCGCTGCAAGATGGCATCAATTTCCCCCGCCACGTCATCAATGAAAGTCTGGATGAGCGTGTCGGAGGGTCCCTTCGGCCCATTGCGTGTAAACGTGGGGAACATTCCGGCGACTTGGGTGATTGTGGTGTAGCTCATTCTTAGCTCCTGGTCGAAGGTTGAAAGTTTGTAGAACGGTTGAAAGTCAAAAGTTAAAAGTTGAAGGTAAGAGCTTTCGACTTTCGACTCTCAACTTTCAACTGCTCTTTCGACTTTCAACTTTCGACTTTTAACTGCTCCTCACACCGTCACGTACACGGAGATTGTCGTCCCGCTTCCCGAATCGACCGTGTAATACAGATTCGTCGCGTCCGCCGTCTGAGTGCGATGCACGGCCACACTCGAGGTGAGCAGGACTTGCTCGTCGATAGGCGTCACGCCCAGCGCCGGGTTCTCCCGCTCGGTGATGCCGTGGGGAATGGTGTTGGCGCCGCTGGCCAGACCGGTGATGTCCACGCGGATGTGCCGGTAGAGCCGCCGCCGGTCTTCGCGGAAACTATAGAGCGTAGTAAATGTCGCTGATGCTGACATGAAATCCTCCAGAAGTTAGAATCTAGAAGCCAGGAGCTAGAAGAAAACCATTTTCACTTCTCGCTTCTGGCTTCTCGCTTCTGCTTTTTCGCGGCCTTGAACGCCGCGAACTCCTCGTACTCGGCTTTCTCGGCTGCGGCCTTGGCGGCGGCCGCGGCCGCATCTTCCTGGGCTTTCTTTTCCCGGGCTTCCGCGCCGCCGATCGGATCGGGCTTGCCCTGGAACAACGGCACCTGGCCGTAGATGAGAACGCCGGCTTCCTCTTCGGTCAGCTCGATCTCCCCCGAGGCGTTCACCGGGATCAACTTCCCGTGACAGGCGCTGGGCAATAACTTCGCCGCTGCCGCGCCCTTGGAGACATACATGACGCTGTTCTTTTCAATGGGCTGGAGAACTTGGTACTTGGGCATTGAAACCTCCATTTATTCATTTGGCCATCGGGTCATCGGGTCATTGAAAAGCCACAAGGATCGTGCTCCGTCTTTTCAATGAACCGATGACCCGATGAACCAATGACCCGATTCCTTACGCCACGGCGTTTTTGAAAACATACATGGCGCCCGGTACGACGATCTTCACGCAGTAGTAAGTCTGGAACTCGATCATGTCGCCACTGCGCTCTTCCACGCGATAGCGCTTCACCAGCATGCCGCCGTTCTGGGGCACGCCGTAAAGCCAGCGGAAAGTGGTGCCGGGGGTAATCATCAACTGGCCTTGCCCCGGCGGCACGTATGCCAGGATGGCGTTCTTGCCCCAGATGTAGTTGAGGTTGTGCGCGATACCCTGTTGCGTTGTGTCATACAGAGATCTGGCAACAACAAAGTTGTCAACATTGAAGAGGCCGGCCAACTGCTGGTCCGTGGGATAGCCGAGGGGCAAGGCGTGGTTCTTGAAACGGTCGAGGATGATGGGATGCTGGATGAGTTGCAGCCACACCGGATAGCCCACCAGGAGCGTGTTCGGCTCCTTGGTGGAGCTCAGCAGGATGGTGGAGCGCTGCGCGGTGATGGCGGCCACGGGATCCGAGTTCTGGAAATCGCTCCACTGGGCCGTGCCCGCCAGCGTGCTGCTGGGCACTGCCGCGGAGTTCATGACCAGGTTGAAGATCTGGATTTCCCGCTGCTTGTCGATGATGTCGGCGAGCGTTTCCGTGGTGAAGACCTCGGGGCCCGTCGAAAAATCCCATTTGGCGCGGAGTTCGTCGGGGATGAGCTGCTTCTGCGCCTTGCCGTCGCAGTAGTACTCATCGTTGGACATGCGCCAGCCGGGCATTTCGTTGGCTTCGCTCCCCGGCGCGCGCTCCGTGTTGTAAGCCTTGAAACGCTCGAAGCCGAAGATGGGATAGCGATCGTTTTGCTTGGAAACCGG
>JBEKAD010000026.1:0-16133 GCA_050018435.1 Terriglobia bacterium | reverse complement strand
GCTCCACGTAATGCTGCTCGATGGCGTTATAAAGGGCCGTGAACTTCACAGCTTGCGCGGCTACCTCGTCGGGCGGCCCCGAAGAGGTCTGCGGGTACAGCCCCGGGGCGGTGAGGAAGAGCAGGGTAGCGAGAAGAGTGGTGTGTAATGTCAGGGCCGGAACTTTCAAAGGCGTCGGAATCCCCTCCTTGGTTCAGTATAACCCAGATGCAGAATTTGAACGGCGGGGTGTTTGCCTGCGATCGCTCAGGAAAAAGTTTGGCCAGCGGTTCGCCGCGCGGGGGCCGCGCAAGGGGATCGACCATGAGGGATCATTTTTCAGAGCGTGAAATCTATGGCGCAAGAAGATTCCTCCGGGCGGAGTCGTGCAATTTGTCGTGTGTCAAATTTGGCGTAAGAAGTGCTATGATTTCCAGCGGTGATATATCTCTGCGGAAAATTCCTCCCGGCTCCTGAACCGAGCTCGGGAATCATAAGGAGTCTTGATGATGGAGAAGGAGCAAGACGTTACACGCCGTGAGTTTTTGAAGACCGCCGCTACGGTTGCCGCCGCCTCTTCCCTTACGGGTCTCGGCGCCCCTGGGATGCTCACCGCCCAAAGCGCCGGCAATCCCGTGCGGTATGGATTCATCGGTACGGGTACGGAGGGCTGCACGCTGCTCAAGTTTCTGGCGACCATCCCCGAAGGGCATTGCATTGCCACGTGCGACATCTATCCCCCCAACCTTAAGAAGGGGGTCGAGACCATCGGCTCAAATCCTGAAACCTACGTCGAATACCGGAAGATGTTGGAACGCAAGGATATGGATGCGGTGCTCATCGCCACCCCGCTGAACCTGCACGCGCAGATGGTGGTGGACGCCCTCAACGCCGGCAAGCACGTCTTCGTCGAGAAGACAATGTATTTCAAGGAAGAAGAAGGTGACATGATCCGCAAGGCGCTGGCCGACCATCCCCAGCAGGTCTTGCAAGTGGGATTGCAGCGGCGGTCGAGCGTGCTCTACCAGGTGGCCATGGAGATGATCCGCAAGGGGGCGCTGGGCAAGATTATGTTCGTGCGCGCCCAATGGCACCGCAACAACAACTGGCGCCGCCCGGTACCCGACCCGAAATTCGAGCGGCTGATCAACTGGCGCATGTACAAGGAATACTCTGGCGGGCTGCTGGCGGAGCTGGCCTCCCACCAGATCGATATCGCCAATTGGGCCTTTGGTTCGGAGCCTATCTCTGTATTTGCCACCGGCGGCATCAATTACTGGAAAGACGGCCGCGAAACTTGCGATAACGTCGAGGCCATCTATGAATACCCCGAGGGGAAAAGGCTGGTGTGGAGCTCCATCCTTTGCAACGCCCACCTGGACTTCGACGAGCAGATTATGGGTGATCGGGGAACCATTATTATCACTCTCGGCAAGGGCCTGTACTACCGCGAAGAAGTGGCCAAGGTTTCCACCGGCGCCGGCAAGGAAAACTGGTGGGCCGGCGCCACCGTCACCAATCAGGCCCCGCAGGTAGGTATCCCCATTTTCATCGAACAGGGCGCGACCAGCCAACTTGGCTTCATGGACCGTGAGATGCGCTACGCCAAACACTGGCTGGCGTCGATGGGCATTTACCAATATGAAGAGCCCCACGATCCCTGGTGGAGCGAGCTGCACAACTTCCTGCTGAGTGTCCGCGATGGCATGCCGATCATCGCGCCCCTCGCCATCGGCGTGGCCGACGCCCAGGGCGTTATCTATGGGAACCGCTCGGTAGAGACGGGGCAGAGAGTCTACTGGCCTGGGGCGGAGCCGCAGAAAGAAACTACGAAAGGGAGCCGGACCACCTAAGATCAGGTGCCCGGTGTCAGGTGTTAGGTGTCAGGGGCCGGTCTGAAAAAGTGTAAAGGGTAAAGGAGAAGTACCGCAGGAGGCACTTCATCCTTTATCCTTCACACTTTACCCTTTACCGTTTCCACCCCCTAGCCCCTGACACCTGGAACCTGGCCCCTGACACCTGACACCTAAATTGCCGCCCCCATTCAAATCCGCAAAAACACTGTCGTGGGTTTTTATTGCCGCCTCGCTGTCTCTCTTGGCTGGGGGAGTCCGAGCCGTCGGGCCAACTCCTGGACCCCGAGCCCCGAGTCCCGAGTCCCAAGCCCCGAACCCCGAATCCCGAATCCCCAGTCCCGGGTCTTCCGTCCGTTACGAGGCCTCGCATCAAGCCATGGGGACGACTTACAGCGTCATCGCCTATGGCCGCGACCAGACTTTCCTTTCCGAAGTTGTCAGTGAGGTTTTTGCGGAGATCGACCAGCTTGATGAGCAGATGAGCAATTACCAGCCGGAGAGTGAGCTCTCGGCCATCAATCGCGACGCCGCCCAGCACGAAGTGACGGTTGCGCCGCAACTTTTCGGGCTGATTCAGTATTCCCTGCGCTCGAGCCAGGAATCCGGCGGCGACTTTGACATCACCGTGGGCCCGCTGATGAAGCTTTGGGGATTCTTCCGCGGCCAGGGGCGCTTGCCCAGCTCTCCGGAAATCGCTCAGGTCCGAAAGAAAATCGGGTACCAGCACGTGCACCTGGATGCCGCGCGCCGCACCATTCGCTTTGACGCGAGCGGCATGGAACTTGACCTGGGGGGCATTGCCAAGGGCTACGCGGTGGATCAGGCGGCGGAGATTCTGCGTTCCAATGGCGTCACCGCAGCTTTGATTTCCAGCGGAACCAGCAGCATTTACGCGCTGGGGTCGCCGCCGGGCGAGCGGGGGTGGAAGATCACCGTGCGTGATCCCTTCCACGCGGAGAAGCCTGCGGATGTTTTCCGCCTTCAGAATTTCGCACTATCCACTTCCGGAAATTATGAGAAGTTCTTCAAGATTAACGGGAAAATTTATTGCCACATCATGGACCCCCATTCGGGCTGGCCGGTGCAGAACATGCTCTCGACCGTGGCGGCGGTCCCCACCGGCATCGAGACCGAGGCGCTGACCAAGATCTTCTTCGTAGGCGGCGTACAGAAGTCGCGCCAGTACCTTTCCACCCACCCGAATGCCATCGGACTTTTCTATCAGCCGGGCGACCAGCCCCAGACCTTTAAGCGCACCGTCCTGCGGTCAAAAACTTTTCAAATCCCCGCTGACAGCATCGCGGAACTGGAACCGTAGCGCCCCGATGCATCGGGGCGGCTCTTACCGAGCAAATGCCACGAATGCCGGCTTGCGCAGAGCGCAGCTCTGCGATTCACGCCCATCTCCCGTGCTAAACCGCAGAGCTCCGCTCTGCGCAAGCCGGCACGCTCCATTCGGTCAAATGTCGAAGTAAGAACCGTAGCGGGTAGCGCGAGCTATTCCGGTCCGACTGGATTTACTCCGCGGCTTTTCGTCATCGGGTATTAACAGGTATGGGGCGTTATCATGTTAAGGACTGCGAAAGAAGGCAAACTGTACCCACCTCCACGCTACCCGCTTTGGGCCAGCGCGCGATTCCGCAAAACAGGCTCGACTGACCATATGCGCACCGCGACCGTTGACGCGAGCTATATTTGATTTGATAATGTGGTGAACATGGCATTGAGGCAATCCATCCAACTCGGCCAGGTGCAGGAGTCACTGCTGGTCCCGCTTTACGCCCGCGCCCTCGACTCCCTCAAGAAGCGTCCGCTCCTAAACGATCCGAAGGCTGTGGAAATGGTCCAATCCATCGATTGGGACTTCCGAAGATTCAACCAAAGGCGGCGGGTCGTGGGTTGTATCTTGCGGACCGCCGGGTTCGACGAGTGGGTCAAGGGTTTTCTTGGCCGCCATCCGGAAGGCACCGTGGTGGAGATCGGCGCCGGACTCAACACCCGCTTCGAACGGCTCGACAATGGCTCCGTGCACTGGTTCGACCTTGATCTTCCGGATACCGTGGAACTGCGGCGGAAGTTTTTCACCGATAGCGCGCGGCGCGTGACTCTGGCCGCATCGGTTCTCGATCCAGGTTGGATGGCCGCGGTGCGCGAGAGCCCCGGACCGTATTGCTTCGTTGCGGAGGCGGTATTCGTCTACCTGACCGAGCCGGAGGTCAAGGCGGCGCTGGCACAGATCGCCGCCAACTTCCCGCACCTAAGCATCGCCTTCGACACCGCCACCCTCCAAGTGATAAACCATGAGAACCAGGACCACGCGCGCCGCAAACTCGCGGCCCGCTTCGCTTGGGCATGCGAAGACCCGAGGGAGATTGAGCGCTGGAACATTGGATTGCGCCTGGTGGAATCCCGTAGCATGGCGGACATCCCCGATTCTTTGCGGCCACGCCTTTCCTTGCCGATGCGAGCCACCTTTCGCGTCTTGGCCAAATTGGTTCCGAAGCTCACTACAGCCTACCGGCTCAATCTGTTCGCTGGACAGTCAGAAGCCTGACCGGCAGCGAATGGGGGGCTACCAGCGAAACTGCGGCGCGCATCCTTACCGGAAGCACACCTTGCTTCGCAAAAAACGGCAAGTCGCAAACTTCTTCCGTTGCAAAAGCCGCAAATCGCAAAGACGGACGCCGGCTTTCGCGTTCGGGAGCGCGAGTCTAGGGAAGAGCCGCAGACCTCAAAGGCAGAGGTCTACGCTCCATTCGCATCTGGCAGCATCGCCGAACTGAAACCGTAAGGACGTGATAGAATCCGCTGATTGAGGCGGCCTGGCGATGGTTTCAATTGCTCGCAAGAACCTTTTTCACGACAAGATTCGGTTTGCGGTAGCCTTGGCTGGCATTTCTTTCGCCGTGGTGCTAATCACGGTGCAACTGGGGGTTTACCTGGCATTTCGCTCCAATGTGAGTGTGCTCATCGACCACACCGAAGCGGACATCTGGGTTACCGCCCACGGCCTGGAGAATTTCGATTTCGGCCGCCCTTTCAGCGAAAAGAAGGTGTACGAGGTGGAGGAGGTGCCGGGCGTGGCGTGGGCGGACAAATACTTTTTGGCCTTCGGCTATTGGAAGACCCCCAGCGGCAGCCAGGAAACGGTGCAGATGGTGGGGTTCGACCCCGAGACCATGGTCGGCGCGCCCTGGAACATCGTGAAAGGCAATCCCCAGGACGTGAAGTACTTCAACTCGATATTCTACGACGAAGCGGAGACCAACCGCCTCGGCAATCTGCCCATCGGCGGCGAAACGGAAATCAACAGCCATCGCGTGCGCGTAGCCGGCATTGTGCGCGGCGCGCGGTCGTTCATCCAAAGCCCTTACATTTTTACTTCCTTCAAAAATGCGCTGAATCTCTCCTTTGTTAACAAGGGAAACACCGTCTACGTGCTGGTGAAAGTGGCGCCCGGTTATTCCGTGAAGGATGTCCAACGGCGCATCCGGGAGACGGTTAAAGATGTGGACGTTTACACTTCGTCGGAGTTCAGCAAGAAGTCGCAGGACTACTGGATGATCAACACCGGCACGGGGGTGGCGCTGCTGGCCGTGGCTCTGATGGGGGTGGTGATTGGAACGGTGATTGTGGCGAACACCATCTACACATCGACCACCGAGCACCTGAAGGAGTTCGGCACCCTGAAAGCCATCGGGGCTTCTAACTGGGATCTTTACGCCATCATCATTGAACAGGCCCTGATCAACTCGGTGATCGGGTTTGCCGTGGGAATGGCGGTCAGTTACGTGGTGATTCAAATGATGAAGCGGGGACACCTTTCCATCCTTCTCCCCACGCCGGTGCTGGTGGGGATTTTTATTCTCACCGTGATGATGTGCTTGTGGTCCTCCGTGCTGTCGATTTCCAAGGTGACGAGAATTGATCCGGCGATGGTCTTTAAGAGCTAGTTGTCAGTCGTCCGTAGTCCGTTGTCCGTTGTCAGTAGCAGATTGAGGATGGTGACAGCCACACCACTAAAAACCAACAACTATCCACGGACCACGGACGACGGACAACGGACAAGCGAAAATGATGACTTCCGTCTCAACTCAGACCGTCCTCCGGCTTGACCACGTCAGCAAAACTTATGGCGAGGGCGAGTCGTCCGTGGAAGCCGTGCATGACGTGTCGATGGACCTCGAGGCGGGAAAATTTATCTTTCTGATGGGGCCGTCGGGCAGCGGAAAAACTACCCTGCTGATGCTGATGGGATGCCTGCTGCGGCCGACCGCCGGAGCGGTACACATTTTCGATGAAGAGGTAAGCTCGCTGGCCGAAGCGCGCCTGCCGCGCGTGCGCCGCCACCGAATCGGGTTTATATTCCAAGGATTCAATCTATTCCCGGCACTCACCGCGCTGGAAAATGTGGAAGCCACTCTTAACCTGAAAGGGTACCGGGGCCAGGAAGGGCATGCCGAGGCCCGCAACCTGCTGGCGCGCGTCGGGCTGGCGAATAGGATGCACCACCTGCCGGAAGACCTGAGTGGTGGGGAAAAGCAGCGCGTGGCGGTGGCGCGCGCGCTGGCCGGCAATCCCCCCATCATTCTCGCCGACGAGCCGACCGGTATGCTCGACTCCAAAACCGGACGGCTGATCTCCGAAATTCTTCGCGACCTCGCGCATGAGGAAGGACGGTTGGTGTTTATGGTGAGCCACGATTCCAGAATCATCGCCCTGGCCGACCAGATCCTTAATATTGAAGACGGAGGGCTGAAAGAGCAGTAGGCAGTAGGCACTAAGCAGTAGGCAGAAAGATGAAAGCAGGAGTCAGGAGTCAGAAGCTAGAAGTGAGAAGGAACCAGCCATCGGTTGGGAGTTTTTCTCCTGACTCCTGGCTTCTGACTCCTGACTTCTAGCTCCTAACTTCTAGCTCCTAACTTCTAGCTCCTAGCTTCTAGCTCCTAGCTTCTGCCTTCTACGGACTTTTATGTCAAAGCCACATCGGAATGTTTATATGTTCGCAATGCTGGGCGCCATACTGATGGTTCCTCTGCTGATGTTCCTGCGTTCGGTTGCGCACAATTCCTCGGGGTTCGCCAACCAGTCGCGTGTCTCTCGCGGCAAAATTGATTCGCACATTGCGGCGCGCGGACGCGTGGAAGGCGCAACCTCGCAGGACATCAAACTGGCGTCGCGCGTGGTGGGCCGGCTGAAGGCAGTATCGGTGAACGACGGCGACCTTATCCGCAAAGGGCAGATCGTGGCGGTGCTGGAAAACAACGATTTGCTGGCGCAGGTGGAGCAGGCGCGCGCCAACGTGCTGCGCGCCCAGGCGGCGCTGGAAAAGCTCCAGAACGGGGCGAGGCCGGAGGAGCGCGCCGCCTCGCGCGCCGCCATGAACGAGGCCCAAGCCGCCGCCGACAATGCGCGCCAGAATTACCAGCGTTCGCAAAAACTCTTCCAGGAAGGTGGCATTATTTCGCAATCGGTTCTGGACCAAGCGGAGCGCGATTGGAAGATGGCGCAGGCGCGGCTGGATTCGGCGCGCGAGAACTACAAGCTGGTGATGGCGCCACCGCGCTCGGAGGATGTGGCCGCCGCCCAGGCGGAACTCCAACTCGCGCGCGCGCAGCTTGCCCAGGGGCAGGACAATTACGATAACACCTTCGTCCACTCACCCGTGGATGGCGCGGTGGTAAAGCGCTATATGAATCCCGGGGAGTCCATTTCCTATGAATCGCTCTATCAGCCCATCGTCTCCGTCTCCGACACGACGCACCTGAGGGTGCGTACGGAGATTGATGAGACCGACATCGGCAAGATTCAGATCGGCCAGCGCGCCACCATTCGCTGTGACGCTTTCCGCGGGCAAACTTTCTATGGGCACGTGGTGCGCAGCAGTGGTGGGTTGGGCCCCAAAAAAATCCAAACCGATAATCCCACGGAAAAGATCGATATGGACGTTCTCGAAAGTTTTGTCGAAGTCGATCCCGGCACCCCCCTACGCGTCGGCTTGAGAGTGGACGTTTACATCGAGCTCGCCCGCAAGGATGACGTCCTGGTGATTCCCCTGCGGGCGGTGGAGTTTCAGGAGGGCGTGGCCACGGTGCACGTCAAGACTTCCACCGGCGTGCAGTCTCGCAACGTTCAGTTGAGCGCACAGGACGGCCTGAACATCGAAGTCGCCGACGGCCTCCGCGAGGGCGAGGAACTCGTCTACTGAGTTTCCGCGTCAGAGGTGTAGCGCGGACCTGTTTTGTGGGTCCGCGGCTTTTCCTTGCCCATCGGGGACGAGCCACGAGCCCCAAGAATAGGTCCGCGCTACATCTGCTTTTCTGCCATCTGTCAGCGACAATTTGGCGCCCCCTCATTCGGACAATTTGCACCCCATTTTCAGCTTTTGCAGGGTTGATTGTAAGTTGATTGTTTTCAGTATGTTGTCAGCTTTTGGAAGGAGAAAAATCGCCTTTTCGACCCTTTATTTTCAACAAGTTCTCAGCCTAGGGCAATTTGCCCGCTGAAAGACATAAAGTCGCAATGCCATTAGTACAGTTTGTCGGCCTGCGTCACCGTTCACCAACCGACTTGCCGCCGATCCGCCAGTTCCGCCGAGGGCGCAACCGGCCTCGACCTACACCCGTTCGTTGTAGCCTAAATTATTGGTCTTGTCAAGAAGAAAATGAATCGTGGTGAAAAGAGCCGTTCGGGCACTTTAGAGCCATCGGATGCTGGTGAGGAAACCGGGCAATGGCAATGCTGTTTGCTTAGTTGTCGTCAAGAACTAGCGAATCTGATTGCGGGCGAAGCCCACCTTGGACTGCGGTAGCAGCAGCTACCGCCTTCCGCCTCCGCCTTCGATTCATACGGTTTCGTGGCGCTGCCTCCTCGCGGTCAATTTCCTGAGTCAGCAACGCTGCCGGCCGAAGTGCCTCGGGTAGACCGCTCTGAATGGATTGCTGCCCGCTGAGCAGAAGCGCATCCGCGCAGGAGTTTATCGGCCGGTCCGCCATCCTCGACGCCGACATCGCTCGTGAGAGAAAAGGATCCTATGTCTAGACATTTCTCGCGACTCGAAAACCGACGTGATACCAAGGCTGATTGGGATCGAGGGGACCACGGTAATAAGAAGGGTCGCGATTCGAAACCCTGGAATGTCCATCATTCACGCTGTTGATGATGTCACCGTTTTACCCATTTCCTCCACGCATTCCACGGTAAGGCTTCCCATCGGGCATTAGAGTTCCGGTATCGGGGCCCTTGGGATTATCAATTGGACTGACGCTATAATAATCTTGTCCATACCAGTCGTTAACAAACTCCCATACATTTCCTGCCATATCGTAAAGACCGAAGGCATTGGCGCCGTTGGATGTTTGATAGGATGATGCGCTTCCGGGCCAGTTAAGTTCTGATTTCAAATGTAGTTCCCCATTATAAAAACCAACTGGAGTTGTCCACGGATAAGTAGAAGGATCTGCTCCTTCGTAAGGATCTCCGGAATCCGGCCAGTTGGCCTTTGTAATGTCCAGGTCATTACCCCATGGATAATTATAGTAGGGATTATACTGCCCGCCACGACCGGCATACTCCCATTCTGCTTCGGTGGGGAGTCGGTAACCATTTTGCGTGAAGTCACAATTCCATGTTTCGAGGTTGTAGCATTCTTGTAATCCATTCTGTAAGCTCAACCAGTTGCAATAAGCCGCACCTCCGCACCACATTACTCCCACCACCGGATGGTGCGCCCTGAAATCAACAATCGAAAATGTGTTTCGGTCAAAACTGATGCTGTAATAGGGTGCATACTCGTTTGTGTAATAGTAAATATCACTGCCACCCACGGCATAAACGGCGTTGGCGCGCACCTCAATCAAACCCTTCATGAACGAGTCGTTCAAAAACTCGAGGAATTGCGCGTGGGTGGTCACGGCGGTTGCGATATAAGCGGTAGGCTTGCTTCCATCGTTCACCCTCCGGGTGTGAGTCTAGGATTTCTCCCAAAATCTCGATAACACACATCCCGCGAGGGTGAACGTCTTTTCTGTAGTTTCCCGCTCCTGTCAATCGCGATTCTTGGGTCAACCCTGGAGGCCTGTATTGCCATACCGTAATTTCTTGTTTTGTTAGCAATCATTTTGCGCCTTTTGTAGGGGCACCCCTTGGGGTGCCCTGGGCAGGGTAAGCCCAGCCCCTACAAGACGTGTTTGGTTGCGGCCACGCCGCGCTGCGCTACACTCGCCGCCACATTCCCGCAAGCAACATGATGCATCTACGGTGTTGTGAGGCACGCGTAGCGCCGGCCGCCGGGGACGGGTTTGAACTCGTACCATCCCTGTTTTGGTGACGTGAATTCGACTTTGCCCAGACTCTTGCCTTGCGGGTCATACGCCATCACGCTCGTGGCCTTCGCGGCGCCGAAGGCGATGCGGTCGTTGCCCTAAATATCAATCAATTCCAACAGGCCGTCGCCAATATGGCGCATGGCCACGCTGCCGGTGGCTCCGATGCCGAACTCGGTCCACTGCCCGCGTCCATCGAGGAATTCGAATTCAGGGGATGCCACGTGGTCAGCCCGATGCTCGCCATACTGCGCCGAGGATTCTGAGAAGTGATGGCGAGTGTTGAACGCCCACCAACCTGATGGCGGTAACCAGCACAGTGTGTCGTCCGAAGCCCTGACGGTCCATACCCCTGTTGCCGCGCGATTCACATAAACCTCCGTGCCGTTCTCGTACACCACGTGCAGGTGGCCTTCCGCCAGCGCGCCGGTGGCAATCGCCTCGCTGGGGGTGAGGAACTTCCCGTTGTGGTCGGCGTATTCGATCACTTTAGGTTCAGAGAAGGCATATTGCTGTTGCAACTGTTGCATCATGTAGTAAGACCGCGCCATGGCCTCGGTATGGAAAGGCTCGGAAGAGCCAAAATCGGTCACCAGCCAGCCCATGTGTCCGTAAGCGATGGTCGTGGCCAGGAGAAGATCGAGATATTCGCGCTTCTTCGGCGACGTGGACCAGTTCTTATCGATTTGGTTCAGGTAGTACGACGTGTCGCCCATGCCGTAATCGCATTCGAGGGGATGAATCTTCCGCAGCGTGAAGGAAACATCCAGAGGTTCGGTCAGCAGGTTCACCTTGGTGTAAACCCAGCCGTAGCTTCCCGACGTCAATCCCGCGTATAACCACTGGTAGGTGCCCTCGGATTGGGTGGGCCCGTAGACCTGCTGGTCGTTGCGCAGCAATTGCCCATAGGCGTAAAACGTTGCCGCAAAGGTTCCCGCCCCCGGCACGCGCGCGTCGAAGTCGCAATAGCTCCACGGTTGGACGGCGGTGTGAACATCGGTGTAAGACATCTTCACGCCGAACTTTTCCTTGATGCGTTGCGCGTAGTAATCATCGAACTCGACGGCCTTGGCAGGTTTGAGCGCGTAGGTGCGCGGCCAGGCGCGGCGCCATTCGCCGTCCGGCGAGCGTTGCACGTCGTCCGGGTTCCAGTTTTCGTTCACCGGATTGAAGTCGCAATAGTTGGTGTACACGCCTTGCAGCCACCCCAAGCCGTTCTGGGCCTGGATGTACCATTTCAGCATGGCATCGCCGCCCTTGAGCGGCGCGGCATGGAGCTTGAGCGTGTAGCTGTCGCCCTCGTCGCGCCACGTCACCTCGTGGCTGTGCTGCATGACTTTGTCCAGACCATAGGCGCGTATGGCTTCGCAGCGCTCGTGGTCTTTCGCGAATGACTCCGGCCCCGTCACGGTCCACAGAACCTGTTTGCCCTCCACTTGCCGGATCGAGGGGGGATTGGCGATGGTGGGAAGCGTCTCCTCGTAATTGGGCGAGTTGGTAATGAAAATCCTCTCGTAGAGGTTGTTGCGCAAACCGTCGGTCTTGGGTAAATACCGCATCCCGCCGTTGATCTCCGCGCTATCGCTGGTCACTTTCGGGCCGGCCGTGAAATAAGGCTCCGAGGCGTTCGACCGGTACCAATCGAACCAAATGGAGGTGAAGACGGAATGGGTCTCGTCGCCGGAAATCAGCACGCGCGGGTTGGTGCGACCGTAGGTGATGTAGGGGACGGTAATCAGCCGCGGGTGGGCGACGCCGGAGACGCGCCCGAAGCTCAGGTCGGTGGCTTCGCCGCCCTCGCACCACGCGTCGAGCACCAGAGACTTTTGCCACAAGTGCATCTGGTAATCCACCAGCCGCGAGCCCATACGAAAGCGGGCCTCGACGGCGTAGTTGGCCAGTTCGGCGGAAACTAGTTCACCTTCCGCCACACTTCCCGTGACGGTGTCGACGAACCGGACGCCTCCGCCATCAAGAGGTTCGAACGGCGCGCCGCCATTGACGCTTACCGTTAACTCACTCAGGCGGCCCTTCGCCGGACGATATTCGTAGACGACCGTTCCATCCCGGCCGTCGTAGCGCAGTTCAAAGCTGCGAGGCCCGGCTTCCCGCACCGATACCTTAAAGTTCTTCTCGAAATTCGCCGGCAGGATCGTTTCCTCGCGCGTGGGAAATGGCAACGTCCCGGGGCCGGTGTTGGTCCCTACTATTTCGTCGCGATAAGGTTTGAGAGGGCGCTTCGGCTGGGGTTGGAAGGTGAGGGGCTTCAATTCTTCCGTGTAGAACGCCAGCGAATCACAGAAGAAGTAGCGAAGTTGCGGGTTCGTCGCTTTGCTGATTTCGATTCCGGAGAAGCGGGCCGGCAGGACGATTTGGGCCAGAACATCGCGCGGGATGCGGCGATGAATCAGCCACCACTGTTTCCATCGGATGTCCGTAAGTTGAATCCGGAATTCCTTGCCGCGCGCGTCCTGGACCAGGACGGCGACCTCGGCGGGAGGCGTGGTGGGATCGGATTCCCATCCCCAGCGATTTCCATAGCCCCACAAATCAATCGAGTCGAAAGCACCGGGGATAAGGACCGGCTGCGGTGGCCGGGCAATCACCCGGCTTTCCGGGCGCGCGCCGGAATAAACAATCTTGGCCACATGCTGGCCCCACAACTGCTGCTCGCGGCTGCGCCGCAATTCTCCCTGCGCGCCATCGTAGAGTTCCAAAGTCCAGCCCTTGAGATCTTGAAAATCCACCAGGGTGTGCGGGTTCTGCTCACGCTGCGTCCAGGTGAATTCATAGGGCTGCTGCCCGACTTGCTGCCAGGGCTCGATTTCGTTGATGGCGGGAATGACCTTCTGCTGGGCGAGGAGTCCGGCAGGAACGAGTGCAAGAACGAAGAATGCTTCAAGGAATTTACGCATGGGTTATGAAATCCTCCGGGATAAAAAGCGGTGATGATGCGCGCAGAGGCCGAGCGCCGCTCGGCCCTACAGATGCGCAGGCGACATTGTATGCCTTCGGGCGCAGACAAAGAAGCGTGTTGCGCGGTGGGCTTCGGCGGTAAGGGGGTAGCCACGGTCAGAAAAACGCTGACCGTGGCTTGTATCTACCCGCTGGTCACTTTACCGACCAGCTTGCAAATTTATGCTGGGTATGGGACCATGTAGCTAGATTGGCTAGATTAAGGAGACCTTCGATGTCATGGCGTCTGGCAGATGCTAAGAATCGCTTCAGCGAAGTGGTAAACCGCGCCCTTACGGGAGACCCCCAGGTGGTTTTGCGGCGCCGCGACGCCGTGGTGGTGGTCGCCCAGCGCGATTACGAAAAACTGACGGGTAAACGCCTGAGCTTCAAGCAGTTCCTGCTCGGTGAAGGTCCAAGCTTGCGGGGACTCGACCTGCAACGCGACAAATCCCCCATGCGGAAGGTAAAGCTGTGAGAGTCTTGCTGGACACCTGCGTGCTGTCAGAACTCCGTCACCCGAAGGGGCATCCCGGGGTTCGCCAAGCCGTGGACGCCCTCAACGAAGAAGAACTTTTCGTCAGCGTTATAACCGTCGGGGAAATCCTCAAGGGAGTCTCCCTTCTGAGGGAAGGCCCGAGGAGGCGGGCGCTGGAAACCTGGCTTCAGACCCTCGAACGCGACTACGGCAATCGGCTCCTCTCGATCGATCTCGAAACGACTCGCATTTGGGGAGAACTCACCGCCAGCGCACAAAAGGCGGGGCGGGTGGTGCCTGCCACGGATGGGCTGATTGCCGCCACGGCGCTACGCCACGGCCTCCGCGTCATGACCCGGAACACCGCTGATTTCGAGCCCACGGAGGTTTTACTCGTTAACCCGTGGCATGACTGAATATGCCCCAAGAGCGGCAATACTGTTCACATCGCGCGCGTTTTACATGGACTTGCGCGAAGCGCCTTGGACTGCGGTAGCAGCAGCTACCGCCTTTCTTCCTCCGCCCCTTGCGCCATTGCCGTATGAACCGAAGGCGGAAGGCGGTAGCTGCTGCTACCGCAGTCCAAGGCGGGCTTCGCCCGCAATTAGATTCCCTAATCCGTGACGACAACTAAGTGAACTGTGTTGCCCCCAGCGGCCGCCGCGCGGGGACGGACAAGCCGCGAATTCGACGCGCGACCAAGCGCTCGATGCCACTATGCGGGGACTGCGAACGGAGGCTCCTGATGACTGTTCATCTCCCCCCCGAATCGAGCGCATCGTCAATGATGCCGTCCTCTCCGGCCAATACCGCTCGGCCGAAGACGTGCTCTCGGAAGCAATCACCGTCTGGCAAGCACGGCAAACTGCGGCGGCGGAGCCGACCGAGGATGAGCGGCAAGCAGCCATCGAGCGGCTCAGGAAATTCGGCAAGACGCACCAGCTTTCCCTGCGTGGCATGACCATCAAGCAACTCCGCGACGAGGCGCGTCCGTGAGTTGGATCGTCCTGGATGCCTCCGTTACCCTGTCCTGGTGTTTTCCCGATGAGCAAACGCCCGCCGCCGGGATAGTTGGACACAAAGGGCGTTATTTGGCATTATTTTGACTTGAGACCGTGCGCGGCGGTAGAGTAGGGCGTTGCCGGAAGAAAAGGGCGGATCATGACCATCACACTGGACATCAGGCCCGAAGTGGAGGCCGCGCTCGCGCGCCAGGCTGCCGAGCAAGGCCGGGCGCTGGAAGCCTATGCCGCCGGCCTTCTCGAAGAAGCCGCGCGTCTTCCCTCCGGCGCGGCGCAAGCCGCGAATCTGGTCGATCTTTGCGAGCCTATTCGGGGATTGCTTGGGGACGATGAGATCGATCGTCTGTTCAGCCGCAATCCCTCCACCGGCCGCCCGGTGGACTTGTCATGACAGGCTATCTTCTCGACACCAACATTCCAATCGCTGCCACGGCCCTTGAACACGATCTTACGCTCGTGACGCGGAACGTGAAGGACTTTGCCGGCCTCGGCGTCGTTCTTCTCAACCCCTGGGACACGGTGTGAAACTTCGCGTAGCGGAACGCTGCCCTGGCGGTCGGAGTGACTTGCTCGTGAGCGTTGAACTGAGCGCTTCGGCCCAGGCGGGCTGGCGCAGACCGCGAAACTGTGGGGTCCGCGCTACGCTTGCTATCCGTATCGTCCCCTCATTTCCCCCTTGACAACTATATTCCCTATAGGTTATATTCCCTTCATGGAATGGAAGGTCGAGTACACCCACGAGTTCGAGACGTGGTGGGACCATCTTTCGGAGGATGAGCAGGTGGACGTGAACGCCAAAGTCATCCTTCTGCAGCGATTCGGACCGGCGCTGCGGCGGCCGCACTCGGGTGTGATTTCCGGGTCGAAGCATTCCCACATGAAGGAACTGATTGTCCAGCACGCCGGACGGCCCTACCGGGTGCTTTACGCTTTCGATCCCCGGCGCTGTGCGCTCTTGCTCATTGGGGGTGACAAGACGGGCGACGACCGGTGGTACGAGACCTTCGTCCCGATCGCCGACCGGCTTTACGACGAGCATTTGGCCGCATTGGAAAAGGAGGGGTTAACCGATGGCGAAGAGCTTTAAGACGCTACAAGCGAAAATGTCTCCCGAGACCCGAGCGCGCTCGGAGGAAAAGGCCAACCAGATGGTCCGGGAAATGGCTCTGGACGAGCTGCGAGGAGCGCTCGATCTGACGCAGGAACACCTGGCGGAACTGCTGCACGTGAATCAGGCGGCCATTTCCAAAGTGGAGCGCCGCTCCGATATGTATATCAGCACGCTGCGGAAGATCATCGAGGCCATGGGAGGGCAGTTGGATATCCGCGCCATCCTTCCCAACGGCATTGTCCGCATCAACCAATTCGAAGAGGTTCGCCGGCCTGCCCGGACTAGGCCGAAGTTACCCTGACAATTGGCGCTAAATTCTGGGTGAAGCCTCTTATTATGCAGGGGTTGAGAAGAATCGTGCATTTCAATATGTTCCCATGTAAATCTAAATATTCCGCTTGACAGTTA
>JBEKAD010000025.1:0-16550 GCA_050018435.1 Terriglobia bacterium | reverse complement strand
CTGGATGTGCCCGTCGAGCTTCCTGCGGGCACCGTCGAGCTCGTCCTGGTGGTGGGTGGCTCGCCCCAGCCCAACGGATCCAAATATAATTTCGCCGGCGTCGTGGGAAAACTCGAGTGGCAAGGCGACGCCCTTGCGGAGCAGAGAAAGCTGCGAAATTAGTTCACAGTCTACAGTCAACAGTTCACAGTAAGAATCCTGAAAAATCAATTCACTGGCCAGAGTCCACAGTTCACCGCTAGAATCAAGAACGCCTTGACTGTTAACTGTCGACTGTCAACTGTCGACTCTATCGGGCGGAGTGGGTGGGGATTTCCATCCTCTCCCAAATCGAGTTTCTCGCTTTTCCCAACCTCAGTGCGAACGACCGCGGCATTTTCCAACAGTTCGCCGACTCGGTCGATGTCGTAGGTCTCGACCGAGCCGAGCGGGCGCTGATCGATCGAATTGTCAGCTTGCGCATCCAGTACCGACCAAGCTTCCCGACGCGATCATCGCGGCTACAGCCATCGAACGCGGCGCCATCTTGATTACGGATGACCAACAGCTTCGAAAGCTCTCGGTTGTGAAAAGTTCAGGGGCGAGCATGACCGGGTGATCC
Source organism: Terriglobia bacterium (assembly GCA_050018435.1). Lineage (GTDB taxonomy): Bacteria > Acidobacteriota > Terriglobia > UBA7540 > UBA7540 > Bog-366. The sequence continues at coordinate 15,949 of JBEKAD010000025.1, read as the reverse complement.
GGGCTAGTTGCAAAACTTATCCCGCCTATAAAAACAATTCATTTAACAGGTATGCGGAGGGTCGAGGATAATCAAGGGTGCTCCGTCAGGGGGGATGTGTCTCTTGGGGGTAAGAGAGACAGGTTAATATCGTTGATTCCGTTCCCCCTTAGCTGCGAGCGAAGCGAAGGACCCCGGCAGTTCGCGGGGGTCGGTGAACAGTGTAGACTAGGGGGGTTCTTCGCCCAAAATGCGGGCTCAGAGTGACAGTGCCGACGGGTCTTTCCGCAACCTGTAAAGCCCCCCCTTCCGGTGGTAGTGGTGTCATTTGGAATGGGATCCCCTTCCAAACACTGGTCATTCCCGCGAAGGCGGGAATCCCATCCGTCGGCGGCGCATTTCCAATGGCTTGCGCAGTGGATTCCCGCCTTCGCGGGAATGACTGCACCTGGGAGCGCCCGTGTCTCGCAAATGACACCACTACCCTTCCGGCAGTCCCCCAAAGCGTTCCAGCGTGGCGAGAAATCCACACGAGCCGTGCCAGTATGGAATTGACATGAGCGACGAGTTCACCTTTAGCAGGCTGATGAAAAAGTCTTTGGAGCGCTGCCGTAGCGCCGGCTTCCAGCCGGCAACTCCTTTAAACTCGACCGAGGCCGGCAAGATGCCGGCGCTACTGAGGGCGTCGCAACGATCTTTTCAGCATCCTGTTCGAGGTTTGCCGAAGGCGCAGGGTCTTTACGATCCGCGCAACGAACATGACGCTTGTGGGATCGGCTTTGTGGCCAACATCTCCGGCGAAAAATCCCATGACATCATCCTGAAGGGGATCGAAATCCTGATCAACCTGACGCACCGGGGGGCCTGCGGGTGCGATCCCCAAACCGGCGACGGCGCCGGCGTGTTGATCCAAATCCCCCATGCCTTCTTTGAAGGCGAATGTTCCCGCTTAGGATTTCCGCTGCCCTCGCCCGGCGAATACGGCGTGGGCATGGTTTTCCTGCCCGTGGAGCCCCACGAGCGCATGTCGTGCGAGGCCATCCTGGAAGAGATTGTGCGCGACGAGGGCCTGACCGTGCTCGGTTGGCGCGACACGCCGGTGAATGCCAACACCATTGGACGCTTGGCCCGCAGCACGCAACCGTATATCGAGCAGGTTTTCATCAAGCGGGCGTACGGCATGGACGAAGATGCGCTGGAACGCAAACTGTACATCATTCGCAAGCGCGCGGAAAAGGAAGTGAGCCGCACCGATTTGCGGGAGAAGAGCTTTTTCTACATTCCCTCGTTTTCCTGCCGGACGATTGTTTACAAGGGTCTGCTGCTCGCGCCGCAGATTGCCAACTTTTACCTGGAGCTGTCGAATTCCGAGGTGCGGAGTGGTCTTTGTCTGGTCCATCAGCGCTTCTCGACCAACACCTTCCCCACCTGGCATCTCGCGCATCCCTTCCGTTACATTTGCCACAACGGCGAAATCAACACCCTGCGCGGAAATGTGAACTGGATGCAGGCGCGCACTTCCGTGCTGGCCTCCCCGCTCTTCGGCGACGACTTGAAGAAGCTTGAACCCATCATTGCGCCGGGCGGAAGCGATTCGGCGAACCTGGATAACGCCGTCGAGCTGCTTTTCCTGGCGGGGCGCAGCCTTCCGCACGTCATGGAGATGCTCATTCCGCAGGCTTGGGTGAACGATCCCACCATGCCGGACGACGTCAAGGCGTTTTACGAATATCACGCCTCGTTGATGGAGGCGTGGGATGGTCCGGCCGCCGTGTGCTTTACCGATGGCCGCATGATCGGGGCCAAGCTGGACCGCAATGGATTGCGCCCCGGCCGATTCGTGGTGACGAATCGCGGCTTGGTGATCATGGCCTCTGAGGCCGGGGTGTTGCCGATTGATCCGGAAGAGGTTCGCTTCAAAGGCCGCCTCGAACCGGGGCGGATGCTGCTGGTGGATACGGAAAAGGGGCGCATCATCCCCGACGAGGAAATCAAGAAGCGATTGGCAGCGCGCCAGCCTTATGCGAAGTGGCTGAAGGAAAATCAGATTACGCTGAAGCATTTGGCTGACCCGCCGCGCGTCCAGGCCACCGACCACCCCACCATCCTGATGCGGCAGCGCGCCTTCGGGTACACGGACGAAGACCTGAAGACCATCATGATCCCCATGGCCACCCAGGGTGAGGAGCCGGTGGGGTCGATGGGGACCGATACGCCCCTCGCCTGTCTTTCCGACAAGCCGCAATTGCTCTTCAATTATTTCAAGCAGATGTTCGCCCAGGTCACCAACCCCGCCATCGATCCCATTCGCGAAGACCTGGTGATGTCGCTCTACGATTACATCGGGCGCGAAGGGAACATCCTGGAGGAGACGCCCCAACTCTGCCACACGCTCAAGAAGCGGCATCCCATTGTGACCAACTGGAACCTGGAGAAACTCCGCCGGGTAAGCTGGGGAGATTTCCTGGCCACCACGCTGCCTATGCTTTTCCGCGTGGACGGAGGCGAGAAGCGCCTGGCGGAGGCGGTTGACAGCCTTTGCCGCCGCGCCTCCCTGGCAATTAAATCCGGCTACACCCTGCTGATTCTCTCGGACCGCGGCGTGGATGAAGAATATGCGCCGATTCCGACGCTCCTGGCGCTTTCCGCTGTACACAATCATCTGGTCCGTGAAAAGACGCGGGGTCAGGTGGCCCTGATCGTCGAGACGGGCAAGCCCCGCGAGGTGATGCACTTCGCTTTGCTGGTGGGCTATGGCGCCAGCGCCATCAATCCCTATCTCGCCATCGAGACGCTGGAGGACCTTCACGCCAAGGGTTATTTCCCGGCGGAATACACCTTTCAAAAGGTGCTGAAGAATTACATCAAGGCCGTTGACAAGGGCTTGCTGAAAGTCCTTTCCAAAATGGGGATATCCACTCTCCAGAGTTATTGCGGCGCGCAGATTTTCGAGGCCATCGGATTGAACAAATCGGTGGTGGAGCGCTACTTCACCGGTACGTCGTCACGGATTGAAGGGGTGGGGCTGGAAGTTCTGGCGCGCGAAGCTCTGATGCGGCACAAGTTCGCCATGCAGCCTCCGGCGGAATCCGACACCGAACTCGAGATCGGGGGCAGCTATCAATACCGCGAGCGCGGCGAACGCCACCTGCTGAATCCGCTCACCATCAGCAAACTTCAGCACGCGGTGAGGCAATCGAGCTTCTCGACCTACCAGGAATACGCCCGCATTGCCAACGAGCAGAGCCGGAACCTCTATACGCTGCGCGGGCTGCTGGACCTTCATCCCGCAGGCCCGGCCGTGCCTATCGAGGAAGTGGAACCGGCCGCGGAGATTGTCAAGCGCTTCGCCACCGGCGCCATGTCGTTCGGGTCCATCAGCAAGGAGGCGCACGAAACGCTGGCCATCGCCATGAATCGCATCGGCGGGCGCTCCAACACCGGCGAGGGCGGCGAAGATGAAGCGCGCTTCCAGCCCGACGCCAACGGTGATTGGCGGCGCAGCGCCATCAAGCAGGTGGCCTCCGGCCGTTTCGGCGTCACCACCAATTATCTGGTCAACGCTGACGATCTTCAGATCAAAATCGCGCAGGGTGCCAAGCCCGGCGAGGGCGGGCAACTTCCCGGGCACAAGGTGGATGAGGTCATCGCCCGCGTGCGGCACTCCATCCCCGGCGTGCAGTTGATCTCGCCACCGCCGCACCATGATATTTATTCCATCGAGGATCTGGCGCAGCTCATCTACGACCTCAAGAACGTGAATCCGCAGGCAAGGATTTCCGTCAAGCTGGTGGCCGAATCGGGGGTGGGGACGGTGGCGGCGGGCGTGGCCAAGGCTCATGCCGATGTCATCCTCATCAGCGGTTATGACGGTGGCACCGGCGCCTCGCCGATCTCCTCGATTCGCCACGCCGGAATCCCCTGGGAGCTCGGCCTTTCCGAAACGCAACAGACGCTGGTGATGAACGACCTGCGCAGCCGGGTCCGCCTTCAGGTGGATGGGAAGCTCCAAACCGGCCGTGACGTGGCCATTGCCGCCCTGCTGGGCGCGGAGGAGTTCGGATTCGCCACCCTGCCGCTCATTTCCATGGGCTGCATCATGATGCGCAAGTGCCACCTGAATACTTGTCCAGTGGGGGTGGCGACGCAGGACCCTTTACTGCGCAAGAGATTCCAGGGCCAACCGGAGCACGTCATCAATTTCTTTTTCTTCATCGCGGAAGACCTGCGGCAAATCATGGCGCAACTCGGCTTCCGCAAGCTGGATGAAATGGTGGGCCGCGTGGATTGCCTCACCCAACGCCGCGACGTGGACCATTGGAAAGCCAGTGGCTTGAATCTTTCCGCCGTGCTCTACAATCCTCACGTGCCCACGCGCGTGGGACGCCACTGCACGATCAAGCAAGAGCATGGGCTGGAGAAATCTCTCGACTACCAGTTGATTGGCCACGCGCGCGAGGCCTTGGAGCGCGGCAAGAAAGTGTCCATCAGCCTTCCCATCCGCAACACGCACCGCACCGTGGGGGCGATGTTGAGCGGCGAGATTGCCCGCCGTTATGGAACCGAGGGCTTGCCTGATGACACCATCCGGTTCCAGTTCACGGGCTCGGCGGGGCAGAGCTTCGGCGCGTTCCTGGCTAAAGGCGTCACCCTGATTCTAGAAGGCGAGGCCAACGACTACGTGGGCAAAGGACTCTCCGGCGGCAGGCTTATCATCTACCCGCCGCGAAATTCCTCGTTTCAGCCCGAAGAAAACATCCTGGTGGGCAACGTGGTTCTCTACGGCGCTACGAGCGGCGAGGTCTTCTTCAACGGCATGGCCGGTGAGCGCTTTGCGGTGCGGAACTCCGGCGCCACTGCCGTGGTGGAAGCGGTGGGCGACCACGGCTGCGAGTATATGACCAAGGGAACCGTGGTGGTGCTGGGCAAAACCGGGCGCAATTTTGCCGCGGGCATGACCGGCGGCATTGCTTACGTTCTCGATGAGACGGGCGAATTCGTGCGCGTGCGCTGTAACCGCGCGAGCGTGGATCTGGACCCCGTCGTCGATCCCCAAGACATCGACCTCATCCAACTCCTGATTGCTCGTCATGCGGAATTGACGGAGAGCCCGCGCGCCAAATGGATTCTCGACAACTGGGAGACCATGCTGCCAAAGTTCATCAAGGTTTTCCCGCATGAATACAAGCGCGTGCTGGGAATTCCGCGATCCCCTGCCGCTTTGGCATCGGGAATCCGGAATCCGGCATCTGCAAGCCCGACGCTTTCCTCACGGGAGGTGCCGCGTGGGTAAGGCCAAACAAAGAAGGATTTCACCACAGAGACACAGAGGTCACTGAGAACAGATGCAGATAAGAAAAGCGGGTCAATAAACTATTGAACGCAACCTTTATCTGCACAAGCAGAAAGACTTCTCTCTGTGATCTCTGTGCCTCTGTGGTGAATCTTTTCTTCGATACCCGAGAGGAATATGGAAACTAGTACTACAGGGGTGCTCTTTGGGTAAAGCTACCGGATTCATGGAAGCCACTCGCGAAACCCCGACGCGCCGGCCCGTGGAAGAGCGCGTGAATGATTACCGGGAAGTTTATCAGGAGTTCCCCGGACAAAAGCTGCGCACGCAGGCGGCGCGCTGCATGGATTGTAGCGTTCCCTTCTGCCACACGGGCTGCCCCCTCAACAACATCATCCCCGATTGGAACGACCTGGTTTACCGCGACCGATGGAAAGAAGCCATCCGCACGCTGCACGCCACGAACAACTTTCCGGAGTTCACGGGCCGCATCTGCCCCGCCCCCTGCGAGGCCGCGTGCGTGCTGGGCATCAATGAGCCACCCGTCACCATCAAGACCATCGAAAAGACCATCATCGAGCATGCCTTTAAGGAAGGACGGATTCGGCCGCAACCACCCCTGCGCTGCACCGGCAAACGCGTGGCCATCGTCGGCTCGGGGCCATCGGGGCTCGCCGCCGCGCAACAACTGAACCGCGCGGGACATTCGGTGATCCTCTTCGAGAAGGCCGATCGCATCGGAGGCTTGTTGCGGTATGGCATTCCGGATTTCAAGATGGAGAAATCCGTCCTCGACCGGCGGCTGGACCAGATGCGTCGGGAGGGCGTGGTCTTCCAAACGGGCGCGCACGTCGGCAAGAACGTGCCGGTGGAAGATATGCGCCGTGAGTTCGACGCCCTGTTGCTCGCGGGCGGCGCGGAAAGTCCCCGCGACCTCCCTGTGCCGGGGCGAGAGTTGAAGGGCATTCACTTCGCCATGGAGTATCTGCCTCAGCAAAACCGTCGCGGCGCCGGCGATGTTGTGGACGGGCAGATCCTGGCCACGGGCAAACGCGTCGTGATCATCGGCGGGAGCGATACCGGAGCGGATTGCCTGGGCACTGCGCATCGGCAAAAGGCTGCCTCGATCCACCAATTTGAAATCATGCCCCAGCCGCCGCTGGAACGCTCACCCCTTACTCCCTGGCCGCTCTGGCCGCTCCAGTTGCGAACTGAGAGCGCGCACGAGGAAGGCGGCATTCGCGATTGGGCAGTTGCCACCGTGCGCTTCACCGGCGACGAATACCGCAACGTGAAACAACTGCACGCCATCCGCGTCGGCCCGCCACCGAAGTTCGAGGCGATTCCCGGAACCGAGTTCACGATTGATGTTGACCTCGTGTTGATTGCCATGGGCTTTCTGGGTCCCGTCAAAAATGGCATGATCGAAGCCCTCGACGTGAACCTCGATGCGCGCAGTAATGTGGAGACCGACGCGGATTACATGTCCTCCATCCCCGGCGTCTTCGCCGCCGGCGATATGCGCCGCGGCCAGTCGCTGGTGGTCTGGGCGATTACCGAGGGCCGCAAAGCCGCGCGCGGCGTTGATAAGTTCCTTATGGGCGAGACACACTTGCGGTAAATGACTGCAAAACCCGGCCTTCGGTCGCGCGCACTAATCCGGTTGGGACTAATCCGGTTGGGACTTTTCATTTGTCCATATCTTTAGTAAGATGCGCCCGCCTTGACGACTAAAGAACATAAGGTTTTCCCGCCCGACTTCCGCGTGACGCTCCGTGGGCTCGTCGGAGTTCACCAGTCGATCTATCCACTGATACCACCTCAGGGTATCTACTTCGAGGCTCTGGTAGAGGAAGCCTTCCGGAGGATTAAGAAGCCATTCGACATCGTGAAGGCTGGGGGAAGAAACCAACCCAGACATGATCTCCTGGTGGAGAACACGAGGATTTCCATCAAGACCGAGACCGGCAACAATACCAAGCCTAACCAGATCACGATAACAAAACTCTGCACGACGGAGCGTGAGCCCTGGGAACCCAAGGTACTCATCGGGCGCGTGATGGAACACCTATCGAGGTACGATGTTGTTCTGATGTTCAGGGCGGTGTGGACCGAGAAGGCCATTCGTTATCAACTCGTGGAAATTTCGGTGGAGATCCTCAGGCGAATCGGCGACGTGACACTGGAGCCAGTAGGTCGCCGGGAAGGTCGCCAGAGCCTTGGAACCGATGTGCTGTGGCATGGCGAAAAGGTCTTCCGAGTGCATTTCGATGCTTCAGACGGAAAGTGCTCGGTCAGAGGTCTTGGCCTTCAACATTGTGAGATGCTGGAAGAGTGGGACGTGCGCCGCTGACTGTCACTCACACTTATTGGACTTCCTGAAGACAACCCAGTAGCAATGCTGTCGACGAGAGTGGTGCGCAACCTTCCACTTCGGGTCAATGATTGGCCCCTTGCGGATTTTGACTATGCAATCACAGGCTAAGAACCCGGCATCTCGGGCGGCTTGAATTAGTTCCACATGAGCCCATTGATAGCGATGATGGTGAACATAATCCGCGATTTTGCAGAGCAAAATACCTTCAGGCTTCAGGACACGGTAGGCTTCTTGCACAAAAGGGGGAAAAGTGTGAGTGAAGCAGTAGCCCAGTTCCTTCGGAGATCGAGACCCCAGACCGAACCGAACATTGAAGTCCTTTTGCTGATCTCGGCCTTGGTTGGGAATGTGCGGAGGGTCGTAAACTACCACGTCGAAAAACTCATCCTTGAACGGCATCTGTGTGTTGTCGGCCACCACAGTGGGTCGGTGGGATGCCTCTATGTCTAAACCAATGATCTTGCGCTTGCTTCCTCGCCAAAACCTACCGCCGTTGATCGTGGCATCCAAAATGCGCTTAGGGGTTCTACGCGGGTAGAACTGGAGTAGTCTTTCGAGCAGCTCAGCATCCTCTCCAGTCCAAACCGAGGGGAGCGGATCGTACCCGCTTACTTTCGGCTGACGCGGCATGAGTAGGGTGGCCATTGCGGAGACAACTCCAAAGTATTCTAACTCCAATTGCTCTGGCATCGTTAATACTATCGGCTGATTCCTGGATCAGCGATAGACTTTTTCAATTCCAAACGCCAGGCTACCTCTTAACACGATCCGTTGATAGGGCCGGGGGCATAGCTATCCTCAGAACAAAAGCAGCGTAGCCACGGTCAGAAATGCACTGATCGTGGCCCGCTGTTACGCAAGCACAAATGTGATAACATCTTTTGGAGGGGAATTATGGCAGCCACCAAAACCAAATCCGTCCATACGCCCGAGGCTTACACTGGAAATGAGTACCGTGGCAAGCGGACGCGCACGGGAAACTCCTATGGTTTTTGCTTTGATCGTGCTCTCTTCAAAAGCCATCCCGAATTTGCCGGAGAGGTCAAGGCCCACGTGATCGCGCCCGGCCGGATGCTGGTCTCCGTTGTCGCGCCGGTCACCAAACGCCGCGATGCCGTGATGCAATCGTTCCTTGCCTTCCTCGCGAACGATATTGCCAAGGCGCCTGAAAGGGTCAAGCCGATGAGCCCGGACCTGGCGCGGCGCATTGACCGCTTGGTTGAGGGAGTTTCCGTCTCTTGCCATGAGTTAGCGAAATGCTAAAATGGTGCTCAGAAACAAGGGTTATCAAGCAGAGGTAACACAAGCGGGCACAACAATCAAAGCACGTTTCTCCGGTGGCGTTTTGGAGCCATTGGAAAAGCTTGAGCTGAAGGAAGGCGAGGAGGTCGCGGTGACGATCTTTAGTTTGCCTTTGAAGAGAGACGCGGACTTTCTCACTCGCACGGCTGGCGGTTGGGCAGGATTGATTGATGCAGAAAGATTAAAGCATGAGGTTAATGAAAGCCGCTTGGTAACGACGCGCCCGGAACCCCGCCTATGACGCTGGCTTCCTACCTGATTGACACCGATATCGCAGGCATTTTGAGAGGATCGAGGGTCTCCGAATAGAAAGTACCCCTTCCGTAAGCAACCGTAGCGCGGCCCTTGGGTGCGACCGTGAGAAGAGCCGTAGAGATTGAGATTCAGATCGGCGCCAGCTAGCCAATTATCCACGACCCCTTTCATGTCTCTGCCACAATATTCCTATGCGAACCACCATCGAGCTTAAACCTGAGCACCGGAGTCGCCTGATGGCGATTGCGGCCAAGCGTGGGGAGAGGGGCTTCTCCAGCGTTCTCAACGAGGCGGTTGAGTCATACCTCAGTGAGGAAACGGAGCGAGACGCACGGCGACAAAGAGCTCTTCGCCTTCGCGGGATACTGAAGCATGAGGAGGCGGCTGAGTTGCAGAAAAACGCTGCTGCCCTGCGCGCGAGCTGGTAGGCGCCGTCACCGCACTCGTGACCGTGGGCTTTCCCTTCGATGACGAACTGGAACACGGGAATCCCGTGCGCAAGGGATCGGCGAAGCAGCCGGAAGATGGGCGGTGGTCGAATGACAACCGTTTGGCTGGGGAGAAGGCGACGGTAGCGGGGTCCCCCATTCCGGTTGACGACGTGCGGTTGCCGTAACGGTATCGCGTATGAGAAAATCCTACGGTCAGGACGGCACTGCGCCGGCTAAAGCGGAAATTCCCATAGTGGGTCAATTTGATGTAGAGGCGGCGGAACCTATCCCGATCTTATCGGGACGCCGCAAGATGGCGAGGTAAACTCGCCGCTACGACATCAAATTGAGCCACTACCGAAATTCCCGTCCCATAGGAGAGAAAACATGATGAAGAAACTCACAGGGGCAGTTTTGTTGGTTCTTGCATGTGTTGGGCTGGCCTTTGCCCAAACACCGACGCCACCGGCCAAAGGCCCGAGCGTGGCGCAAGCTATTCAGCAACTAGAACACAATTGGGTTGATGCAGAGAAAGCCCGAGATATTGACAAACTCAGCCAGATTCTTGCCGACGATTGGGTGATCATCAACGACGATGGCAGCAAGGACACGAAGCAGAGTTTTCTGGCGAAGGTGAAAGCCGGCGCGGAAAAGATCGAGTCCGTCGAGTTTGGGCCCATGGATGTGAAGGTGATGGGCAGCGTTGCCGTGGTCCAGGGCAGCGACACCGAAAAGAGCACCACCAAGGGAAAGGACAGCAGTGGCAAATATGTCTGGATGGATGTCTTCGTAAAGCGCGACGGCAAGTGGGTGGCCGTCCGCTCCCAATTGGCCATGGTGAAGTAAGTTCCAGCGGTAAATACCCAGCGGGCCATGGTCAGTGGTTTGCCGACCGTGGGATTTTCTCACGCGCGATATCCCCGTGGCAATCGGATGTAATCAATCCGAATTGGGCAGGCAGGTACGTTTGCCTTGTCCAAGACAACATTCATGTAACTCGACCACCGCCAGAAGAACCCACGGTCCAAATTGCACTGACCGGTGTCAACAATGCCGGGCGGGGGGAGCTATAATGTCTGGGACGAGGTATTATGGCAAACGCCCTCGAACAACGCGGATTCTTCTGGTGGTTAAATGAGCCGAACGGCCAAACGAATTCAAAAGAAACCTCTGTTCCAGGCTCGCTAACCATTAGCGAGGCAGGACATGTCAAGCTCGATTTGGACGGGGCCTTGTGGTATGCAGAGCCTCCCGAGCCTCAGCCTTGGGGAGAATCCCGATTTCTTCCGCGCGGAAAGTGGATTACTGGAAGGTTGGGCTCCTATGGCGATGGGGGTCATGTGCTCCTCGATGGCCTTGAGCGCACAGATTTTTCCATCGCGGACGAGATACCAAGTCCGCAAAGCTATAAGGCCGATCTCTGTATTACCAAGGACTCACCATTTGACACCGATTTCAATTTAGCCAGCTTTGATCATCTTCGAATTGAATTGGTTCGACTAGAGGAGTGGCTCAATCTCGATAGTATCCAGATAGGAACTGAGCAAGTAAATGATGTCGATGTCGAGGTTGCGGTTAAATATAAGAATCATAACTTCTCATATAAAACATCCGATGGCACGATTTCAATCGAATCGCTGACGCTCGGAGCGGGCATTTTGGCTTCCCTCTATCAACATCCACAGAGAAATTTAACTTTCAAGCAAACGCACTGGCTGATTTACACTCCAACTTCGCAATCCTCCATTGAATCGTTGCAGAATGTTTTTACTCGCATTGAGGAACTCCTCGCACTTCTAATTGGATCATATTGTCAACTAGACTGGCCAATTGTCGTTCAACGCAATGATGACCTTGATTCTTGGCATCGGTTCTACTTTTTGCGAGACTCGGTTCCAGCGTTCGAACCCAACCACTGGTTTATGTGGACGAGTTTTGATGTATTACGAGAATCCTTCGGGGATTTATTCTTTGCATGGAAAGCGCTGCGTGAACAAAGTGGAGCAGGGTATTACCTGTATTTGGCTGAACTGCGAAATCCGCTCCCGTATACCGAGCACAGATTTGTCAATTTGATCTGGGCTCTTGAATCGCTTCACCGCGTAAAAAGATCTGACACAGCAACATCCCCGAGTGAACGCATCCAGCGAATTCTCAACAGATTTAATGATAAGGCAGATAAGGCTGACCTTAAATGGCTAGAGGGCAAGCTAAAATACGCGGATGAGCCAAGCCTTGAGGTCAGAATTTTCGAAACCTTTTCCGCATTGCCGCTCAATTTAGATAAGGCAGGTCTACGCAAGTTTTCTAGTCGTTGCGCACAACGAAGAAATCAGATTTCGCATCAAGGCGGCCCACCAGGAAACGAGCCCTAAGAGGATTTTTATCAGGACTTGCGCGAACTGACCGGTGCATTTTCCTACCTCTACCATGCGCTCTTATTGCATGAGATTGGCCTTGACGCAAAAGCCTTGCTCAGAGCTATGACAAAGGGCGGATTGGCAGAGGAACGGATATTGCCTGCGCTCCGCAGAGTCGGACTCAGCATACCTGAGGCAGCAGAATAGTATGTAGCCACGGTCACTGCACTCGTGATGGTGGGTTTTTCCATCGATGAAGAACTGGAACACCTGCACTTGAACCCCGCGCGCAAGGGATTAGTCGAGTTGCCGGAGGATTGGTCGTGGTCGAACGACAACCTTTTTGCTGGGGAGAAGGCGACGATAGCGGGCTCCCCCCTCCGGTTGACGACGTCCGTTTGCCGTAACGGTATCGGGCATGAGAAGATCCCATTGTCAGGAATGCACTGACCGGTACTACCCGCTATTTAGTGAATTGGAGGCACGCGATGCGCCACGCGCGAATCACGCTTTCCATGTTGAGTTGCCTTCTTTGCGTCATGTCCGTTTCTGGGAAAGAAAAAGAGAGGCAATGGCAGACGGGCAAGGTCATCGACACAAGCCGGAACTCCGTATATGCGGGTGAAGTTGGTTCCGCCAACGGTTCTGCTACGACTAGCGGAAACACTACGTATGGAAACGCGAATGGCAGTTCGACCGCCGTCTACAGGGTTTACGAGACTTACACCATTGACGCGGGGGAGTACATTTACGTTTGCCAAGAGCATATTAAGTGGAGATGGTCCAAACCCGCCGAGCTAACCGTCAATGGTCCGGTCCAGTTCGCTGTCGAAAAAGACCATATCTATATCAAGGGCGAAGACGGCAGCGAGCATGAAACGAAGATCATCAAGAAAGTCGCAAAGCCGCAACAAACGACACTTACGGAAACGCCAGCCCAATCAGTGGTGACTGCGCCGCCCGGTTCTGCCGCGCAAGCCCAAGTGCCAGCGACAGGTACAATCACTGTGAACTCCAATCCCGACGGTGCCGACGTGTATGCTGACAATTCCTTTGTAGGCAATGCGACTGCTGTGCTGAAACTATCGGAAGGAAAGCACGTTATAAGAGTCTCGACGGCTGGCTACAAGGACTGGACCAGAGATATTACCGTGCTTGCAGGGTCCGAAGTAAAATTGGTGGCGACGCTCGAAAAAGTGAACTAGGAATCTCGACACTTATCACTGTTAAGATTTCTGAAGGGCGAATTCTACGAGTGGGTAGCCACGGTCAGTGGGCTTTTCCTTCGATGACGAACTGGAACACGGGAATCCCCTAAGAACTCGGGACACGGGATACGGGACACGGAGCTACGGACCTGAATTCGCGAATCTGTGTCGGCTTTCACCTTGCCACCCGTTGTTGCTGATAACTGAAAACTGAGAACTGAAGACTTCCTAAATGTAGCTCCCCGTTAACCCTTGCTACTAAACACCTTGTCAGTCCAGTGTTACGAGTAAATTAAATGGGCGATTCCGGCGCCAGCGATACAACTGAAAATCCCCATCCAGGGTAAGGATGTCTCCCGTATTCAGCTCCTCGGCGAGTTGAATCAGGCAGGCGTCAGCAAAGTCCGCGGGCAGGTCGCGGTACTTGCGCATAATAGTTCGCACGGGCGCGGCGGAGCGGGAGAGCTGAAACGGAAGCTGAAAGACTCCGCGCTCAACGTTCTGAAGCACCGTCTCAGCCGCTCCGGGAAGCCCGCGCAGCAGGTAGAAGCTCTCAGCAATCACCGCCTCGCAGGTCACCAGCGGCCGCTCGAAGCCCTCCATGATGGTCACACACCGCGCATGGCGTCTCTCGCTTCGGTCCAGAAGCGCCACGATCACGCCGGTGTCTAGGAGCACGGGCTTCACCGGCCGAACCCTCGCAGGTGCTTCTTGTTGGAACCGAGATCGGGAAGGCCCGAGGCAAATCGCCCCACGCCGATTACGCGTTGGGCCGAGGGGCCGCCATAACATGCGGCGAGCAAATGCACTCCCTCGCGCACCACGCGGGAAGGGCTCCAGCCTAGACGACGAACCAGCCGTTCTAAAGCAATTTGGGACCGCCGGTCCAATCGCGCTTGCACATTCGCTTTCATACCCGCCATTGTATCACAAATTGTCTTAAGTAGTACACAATCACTACCGCCCCAAGAATCGAGCCACGGTCACTGCCCTCGTGACCGTGGGCTTTTCCTTCGATGACAAACTGGAACACGGGAATCGGTTAGGGGCTCGGGACTCGGGATACGGGAAACGGGATTCGGGACGCCGGATTCGGGGCACGGGATACAGGGCTCGGGATTCGCGATTCGGGTTCACGGGGTCCGCGCGACACTTGCTACCAGAGAGGCTCGCCGTCGATTGAGGAAGGCGAAGTAAGCAGGGAGCGACCGGTTTTCAGGTCAACCGCGAATCGGGACTCGTGTGTGACCAGATTCGTTGGATCGTATCCAATGCCCTCAATGATCCCGCGGTTCACGCTTACAATCTTCAGTCCATCCCAGCAAACTCGCGGGCTTCGCCATGCGAGACCGCTGCTGCCATAAGCCATCAATCGGGTAGAATCTGAAAAGATCAGAAGCCCGGCATCAGGAATCACCCGGAAATCCAAGACAGGGACTAACGGGATTTGTTCCCACGCCTCGGGCTTATCCGCCTTGACGATGTAAGCTGCTCCCTTCGATATGACGCACATCCGATTGGGATCGAGTGAGTCGACGACGCAAGAGAAGGCGGGAGGGGACGAATAGCCGAACTTGAAGACACCGATCCATCTTTTGCCGCTTGCAGCCGTTACTTTCAACCACAGGCCGTCGTGCGCCAACCTACTCTTGGGCGGCGGAAAGAAAATCAGCGGGACAGCGAAGTTCCCCGTCCCCGGCAGATCACCCATTTCTTCCACTGCGTATGCGTGAGGAAGCGCGAGATCGATTTCAAGCATAGAAAATTCCTGGCCCTTGTGGGCTCATCTTACCACTGGCGCGCGGAAAGCGCAGATCTTCGGCCCACAGACAAGATTGATATCAAGCGGAGCCGATCACTCTCAAAGAGCCTGGCACGGCGATAGGTGCTGCCGGCTAGGAGTTGGAGCCGTCCGGGCGCAATGTGGCGTTTGTGGGTGGGCAAGATCAGCGCTAATATAGCACGCTGAAGCGCAGAGTTGCCCTCTGCGCCAGCCAGCCACTTCTGCTCCACATGCTTTCCAACATTCCCTACAGCATTTCTGGATGTTCGGCCCTAATCCATCGTTCCCACCTTGCGACGCAATTCCGCGGCTTCCGCTGCCATTTCTTTGGCTTCTTCGTCGGAAACCATCCCATCCTGTTCGTAGCTTGAAAGGTTCCTTACCGCCTAACAGGTTCTCGATCTCCTCGCGGCTACTCTGGTGCTCGGCCAGCCAGCCGTATTGGACCCAGTCTCGCAAGCTCATGCTCATCGCCCATGACAAAGACCTTTTCATTTCTTAGCACACTGGACAGGAAGTGGTGGTGCGCCTTCAGCTTTGATCTGAATTCGGCCGGCGAATAAATCGTGGGATTAATCTCGCGATGGACCAACTCCTGGGCAGCCCTCAGGGCCGCAATGACCTCGCCGAAACTCACCTCACCTAGCACCATCAAATCCACATCACTGGCGTTTCTCTGCTGGAACCTGGCAACCGAACCATAGATGAAGGCCACCTTGATCCGACCGGCCAAGGGCGCCAGCGCCTCGCGCAGGACATCCGCAGCACCAGCGGTTTTGACGACCAAGCCTTTCAGCTCGGCAAAAACCGGACATTCCGGATTGGCCTGGAAGTAAACCTGGTGTCCACGAACGGTGCGCCGGAGAATCCCTGCCTCGGCGAGCCGCTTGACCTCCCGCTGGACTGCTCCCAGGCCGAGCCCGCCCGAGCGGACCAGTTGACGAAGATAATAGGCCTCGTC
>JBEKAD010000024.1:0-16559 GCA_050018435.1 Terriglobia bacterium | reverse complement strand
AATACGATCTCGCTTTTGTGCTGAGAGCAAATCCTCGGGTAATGTGGCCCCTCGAAGCTAAGCTGATCCGTTCCGATGGAGCTGTGGGACGATATGTTTCGGAACTTAAGGGCAATTTCCTGACATGTCGGTATGCCCCATTTTCACGCAGTGGCGCAATGCTGGGATATCTGCTTTCGACCTCAACCATCACCGTATTCGATAACATATCCAAGGCTGTTCCCTGTAAGCTGTTCGGGGTAGCCGCGTTGAGTGCCAGGCCCCACCGTCGTTCGTCACACACGAGGACAGTACCCCCTGCAAGGCGGTATCCCCGCCGCTTCCACTGTCATCACTTGTTGCTAACCCTGGTCCCAATAACTTCCGGTCGAGGTCACGAGGAATAGAACGCGAGCAGCAAGCGAAGCGCGGACCTATCTTGTAGGTCGGCAGCTTTTCGCACCCGCCAGCGCTCGCGGGTTCGGTTTACTGTGGCCTCCGCACAGCATCACGCATAGATTGATCGCATGTCCAGGTTGCGGCGTCGGTTCCTTTATGACCGCGACATTTTCGTGATCGTGGCCTTCTGGGTAGCCCCCACGTCGTCAGGGTTGACGAAGTCAAAGAAGCACTTGGCCTTGAGTTCGTCGCGGGTATAACCGAGGGTTGATTCCCAAGCCGGATTCAAGCGCAAGAAGTAGCCGTCGGGGGCGATGACAGGTAATATCCCGGAATTCTCATGACGGGTTTGGCAGGGCGTAGGTTTAGCCCCGCCGCTACCATGCCGTTGCATTGATTCTGGGCGAGCCCCAAAGGGGCGTCCTAACCCAGCCCAGGCCAACGGCCTGGGTTTACAGATTGTTTCCCGGCTGAGCCCTGAAAGGGCGATCTACGTAACCACTGCTCGGCCCCACCGCTGGGGATGAATCGGGAATCTGGAAAGAAATTGCGGCAGGTTTTAGCGCGCCCCTGCAGGGCTTGGCGTATAACCTGATCCCTGAAACCCAGGCCGCTGGCCTGGGCTGAGGTAGTTCGCCCCTTTGGGGCTTGAAAGCACCAATGCCCGGAGAGAACCGCCGAGGCTGGTGAGAAGTCCGGGCTATGAGCTTTGAAGAAGAAACAGGACGCGGGACATTGGCCCACGGCTGTGGATGCACAGGAACTTCCGTCGAAATATCGCGCCAGATTATGCGGTTGCAGGTGGTCACGCTGATCTGGATGGTGGTTGAGTGCGCCCTTGCTCTCTTTTCTGCATGGCGCGCACGGAGTAGGGGCGCATGGCCATGCGCCCCTGCTTCCAAAATAGGAGCAGCGGAGGTGGCCTTTGAAATTCTCGAGAGGCCACAGATGCAATCGATTTTCAAGACAAGTGGGCAGGGCTGATGGTAAGTTTGGAGTAGCCGCAGTCTTACGCGAGCGGGAGGTAAAGCGATGGCCCAAGCGACGGCGCCGGTGGCGATTCCAGACATTCAAAAACTCGCGGATCAGATCGTGGAGCGGTTCAAGCCCTGCCGGGTGATTTTGTTTGGGTCTTACGCCACGGGCATGCCAACCGCTGACAGCGACGTGGATTTGCTGGTGGTCATGGCAGACCCGCCGGGATGGCGAGAAGCTTCCCGCATCAAATCCGAATGCCAAGCTCAACTTCCCGTGAGACTGCAAATCCTCTTCATGGAAAGCCAGCAATTTGAAGAAACCAGGAATGTGATTGGCGGAATCGCCTATCCCGCCTCTCACGGCGGCAAGTTTCTCTATGAGCAGAACTCGTGAGCAGGTGATTTGGGATTTCGTGCAGGAATGGATGCGGAAAGCCGAGGGTGATCTTCGGGCTGCCGAACACCTTCTGGCGCTTGAGCAACAGGATTATTTCACCGCGGCGTTTCACGCCCAACAAGCAGCCGAGAAACTTCTGAAAGCCTTCCTGGTTCGCCACCAGGTTCCTTTCGGGAAGACGCATGACATTCAGGAACTTGTCGATCTGGCAGGGACGCGGGACGCTTCACTGAAGCGGGAGTTAGCGTCGGCGGAAGCGTTGACACCCTTTGGTGTTGAATTCCGTTATCCCGGCGATCAAGTGGCGGATCTTCAGACAGCCGAGCACGCGGTCGAGGAAGCCCGGCGCGTGCGAGCTGCAGTTCTGGCGCATCTTCAGAACTACTTGAGCCCAGGGCGCCCCGCGTAAGGAGTTTCGCAGCATGTCCAAAGCGCCTCAATTGGTTTGGCCACGGCCGGCGTGTCTCTCGGCTTGTGGTGGATGTATCTGCGACAGGCTTCTACGGTCATGCCCAAGCAGGATCTGCCGTGGGCGGTGATACAGGCCCTATGAGCTTTGAAGAAGAAACAGGACAGGGGACATTGACCCACGCCTCGGGATGCGCAGGAACTTCGGGCGAAATGTCGCGCCAGATTGTGCGGTTGCAGGTGGTCACGCTGATCTGAATGGTGGTTGAGTGCGCCCTTGCTCTCTTTTCTGCACGGCGCGCGCGGAGCCCCGTGCTTTTGGCCTTTGGCGCCGATAGTTTGATCGAACTCTTGTCGGCACTCGTGGTGCTTCTGCAATTCCCCCTTGCTCTGAGCACGGCTCGGGCCACGAGGCTCGCGGGCATTCTTCTCTTCGTGCTCGCTGCGGTCATCACCCTGAGCTCCGCCCTCGCGCTGTGGCAGCATGTGCGGCCCGATACAAGTTGGATTGGCATCGGCGTCACCATTGCTGCGCTCGCCGTCATGCCCCTGCTGAGTTCGGTGAAGCGAAGAGCCGGAAAAACGGCGCGCAACGCGGCATTAACCGCCGACGCGGTGCAGTCAGCAACCTGTGCCTACCTTGCCGGCATAACCCTTGCCGGCTTGGTCCTCAATGCCGTGCTTCATATTCGATGGATAGACCCCGCCGCCGCGCTGGTTGCGGTTCCAGTCATCTGCCTTGAAGGGAAGAAAGCATTGCAGGGCGAGGAGTGTTGTTGGCTGGGATGTATCGCAAAGTCGGGATATTCTCATCGAGCAAGCGTAGCGCGCACCTCTGCGCTGTGAGGTCCGCGGCTTTTCGCGCCCGCCAGTGCTCGCCGGCTTGGTTCACTATTGCCTCCGCGCGGCATCGCGCGTAGATTGATCGCATGTCCAGGTTGGGGCGTGCGTTCCTTAATGACCGCGACATTTTCGTGACCGTGGCTTACCTTGCGGTTATCCTGGCGATACCGCAAGGGGCTTTCGCGTGGGGTCGTGAAGGCCACCTGAGAGCAGTGACGAGTGACAAGTGACAAGCGAGCGGCACTCGCCCCGAGGCCGAACGCCGTTCGGCCCTACACCGGCCCCCGAATCCCGAGACCCCAACCCCGAGCCCCGATTCCCTAACCCCGAGCCCCGATTCCCTAACCCCGAATCCCGAACCCCGAGCCCCGAACCCCGAATCCCTAACCCCAAATCCCGGGCTCCCGCAATTTCCTCCTTGCAATCGGGTCCGGCCCCGACCAAAATGATGCGCTCTTTGCGATTTTCGAAATGTCCGTGTCAGGCTTAACAACCTAAGCCAAAGCGGTGTCTCATGAGTTTTCGATCTCGCCTCTTTCTAGTATCGCTAGCGCTTCTGGCCAGCCTCGGGACGCTCGCGGCGCAAACCACCCCGCCCCGGCTGATCGACGTACACCTCCACCATAATGGTGATCCGGCGTTCCTGGAGAAGCTGGTCGCCAAGCTCGACTCCGTGGATGGGCTCGCCCTCCTCATCACCGCCCCCAAAGATCTGGACAGCGTAAAAGGGTTCATCGCCAAGCACCCCAACCGTCTTATGGGCCTGGGAGACATCTCGCTCGATGATCCCCTTGCCCTCGAACTCGTGGATCGGTTCCATGCTGCGGGCTTCCGCGGGCTGGGCGAAATTCTCGGTCCCCTCAAGAATTATGACGACCGGAGCTACTGGCCCATTTACGAACGCGCGGAAAAGTACGGGATGATCCTTCTTTTCCACACCGGCATCCTCCTGCGCGCCACGCCGGAGATTCCCACGGACGTCAGCGTGGACCGCATGCGGCCCACGACTCTCGATGCCATCGCCCGGCGCTTCCCCAAGCTCACCATCATCGGCGCGCACATGGGGAATCCTGACTATGCCTGGGCCGCGGAAATCACGCGCTGGAACCCCAACCTCTACGTCGACCTCTCGGGCTCCTCGCTCATCAAAAAGCAGGATGATCCCACGTTCTGGAAATCCATCTTCTGGTGGTCGGGGGTGGTGAGCCCGCACACGCCCGCCAACGCGCCCAATGCCTTTGAGCGCCTAGTTTTCGGCTCGGATGTCTTCAACGGAGAGCTCGAAGAGTTTGATCGGGGACTCGAACGCTACCACAAAATGCTCGATGCCTGCGGCGTCCCCAAGGCCTCGCAGGAGATGATCTTTGCCGGCACCATGTGGAAGATTCTGAACGCGCAGAAATAACCCCTCCGCAGCGGGCCGTTATCGCACCTTGCTGAGGCGCTCGATATCCTCCTGAACGCGGGTCAAAGTGGGATCCAGCCAAAGGGCGTGGCGATAGGCCGCCAGCGCCTCACTGTTCCTTCCCATCTGGTCCAGGATGCGAGCGCGCAGGACCTCCTGATGCGAATCGGTGTAGGTCCGCTCCGCCCGCACGATTTCCTCCAAGGCTTCCGAGGAGCGGTCGCTGGAGTAGAGCACTCGGCTCAAGCCAAAGTGCGCCCGCCCGTGCAGAGGGTTGAGGTCGATACTGTGCCGATAAGCGCTTTCCGCGCCAACCAGGTCGTCGTGGTGCTCAAGGTCCGAGGCAGCCTGATAGGCGCGCTCCGAGCCGAGCACTCGAGCCTGCTGCCATAGGAGCCCGCCAGCAGCGGCGAGTATCACCAAGCGGCTTGCCAGTTTCACTGCCCTCGGCCAAGGGGTTTGGCCAGTCGGCAATGTTGCCGCAGGCGGGGCTTCACATCCTCCCTCAACGGCGTCTTGCAGCAAGGTCGGAAACGCCAGCAAGGTGAAGAGCAGAATGAATGTTGGCGGGACCGCAAACTGGAAATTAAAGAGGGAGTCCACCAGGATGGCCGTCACACCTCCCACGCTCGCGGCAATCCCATACCGTGTCCACGACCCGGCAGCCTGCTGCTGCACCCGCCGGGCTTGGCGCCCGTATTCCCACAGAACCCAGACAAACGCCGCCAACCCGAGCAACCCTGCCTCGAGAAGTAGTTGCAGCGGGTCGTTGTGCAGAAGACGGTTGTTGGTCCAGTAGCCAACATATTCGGAATGAGCGGCGAGGAATCTCCCCTGAAAATCCAGGTAGAGGAGTTGGTAAGTGCCCCAACCTGACCCCAGGATCGGGTGCTCCGTGAAGATCGGCCAACTGAAGCGCCACAAATACACCCTGCCGCGGAACTGCGAAACCAGGCGCTCTGTCAGCGTGACTGTCAGGAGCGCTACCGGCCAACATGCAGAGGGAGCGACGAACATCTTGATGCTTCCGAATGAAGCACGAACTGCCCGCGGGCGGGAATCGTTCTTGGGCAGGACAATCATCGCGGCGGCCGCCAGCCCCACGGCCAATCCGAGCCATGCCCCGCGCGAGCCTGTCTCAACAATGGCGGCCAGCATGATCGCGGCGAAACCCAGCCATAGCGCTTTGGCCCAACGCGCTTTCGATGCTGCCGCCAGCGCCAGTGCGGGGAAGATCGCTCCAATCAGGTAACCGCCCACAAAGTTAGGGTTGCCGAAGGTTGAGTACAAACGCATGCGCGCAACCATCGATCCCCAGTCCACCTGATATCCCCCCAGGAGCACGGGGTCAACCCCGAATCGCTGGAGCAGCGTGATCCCCGCCACCAGCCCCCCGGCCAGCCCTGTCAACAGCGCAATCCTGCGAACGGCTGATGCCCCCTGGTCCCAGGAAGCGAGCAA
The DNA here is from genome assembly GCA_050018435.1 of Terriglobia bacterium. GTDB lineage: Bacteria > Acidobacteriota > Terriglobia > UBA7540 > UBA7540 > Bog-366. The sequence continues at coordinate 10,690 of JBEKAD010000024.1, read as the reverse complement.
CAGAACCCAGGCAGGCCCGCAAAGCGCAAACTCAACTTCCAGTAAGCTGAAATGGGGCACCGGGCTGGCAAGGCAGGAAATCAGCGCCGCAGAACTGAACCCGAGCAGCGGCAAACCCAGAGAGAATCTTCCGCGCCGACCTGCCGGCCGCCCCACAAAGCCGACGCCCCAAACCGCCAGCCCTGTAATGATGAGACTTTTGGCGAGGAATAACTTAGGCGTGGAAAACTGCTCGGCGAAACCTCGGCAAAAAGTCAGAGGCAGGACCAGCAACAGTCCTGCCTCCCAAATACCCTTCCGCATGTTGGCTAGGAACGCTGGCGGGAATTTCATGCACGGATTCTGCACTGGTTTCTTCCCGCCTACTTGCCCAGCTTTTTCTTGATGAACTTAATAGCATCCTCAGCCGACATCTCAGCGTGACCTGTGCCCAGGCTGCGGAAATTGTAAACCTTTCCATTCGTCAAAACGATGCGGAAAATGCCCATGGACTGACCCATCTGGGTCATTTCGTCGACGGACTTCGTCGTTGCTGGCGTCACCGAGAATATCTCTTTGCCCTCTTGAACATACTTGAACGAGTTGTCCGTCAGCACGAATTGGCCGCCCTTCAACGGGTTCCGACCGGAGCCGGCTTGCGCATCCTGAGCGGATTTTATCATTATGTCCATGTAGTTCATCTCGCCTTCGCCAAGCAGCGCCATGTCAGGCAGGACCACCGGTAACTTACCGGCATTTGAGACCGTGAACTTAGGCCAATTATCGGGAACAGCCATGACTTCCGGCGTCCCGGACGGGGAGTCCTCTCCGTCCTTTCCCACCTCTACCTTCCAATAGCGCGTTAGTCGAATAGCGCAGGGCCCCTCCTTCGCATTGAGCGGGATGCTCACGGATACGGTGGCGCGCTCAGCGCTTTGAACCTTGAAGTGGCTGCTCGAGATCTGGGAGTCGCGGCACAGAAACTCCATTTCCAGCTTGCGATCGAGATTTTTCCCCGTTAACACCAACTCCCCCGCACCCCCTGGGGGGCCAGAGTCCGGATCAATCGCGGTGATTGCAGGCGGAGGTGCGGCCTGCTCGCCTTGGGGTTTGGGTTTGGTTTGCTTCTGGCCCGGCAGCTTGGGGACATTTATCTTGGGCAAGCCAAATTGTGCGGCGGCAGTGGAAGCGCCGATTACACACAAGAGGATGGCAGCCACCACCGCCCAGACACCCCTGATACCTGATACGTAACCCATTGTGTTCATAGTTCCTCCTGGATCGATCTTAATGTTGGATTGTAGGAATGCTCTGGCGCTGACGGCCTTCAGCGACCATACGTTTTGAATGCTAACACCTTGTGGTAGGTGGGCGCAAGCTCAGGAGTATTGGTACTCGAGATGTTTTGGCTATCCCACACAAGGACCTCAAAACGGAAAGGTTTGTCCGTGCGGCTCGCTAATGCGGCAGCGCCTTGCGAAGCGAATCAACAATATTCCGGGCGTCGGAAGGACGTAAGGACCCCGGGGCAAAATGAAAGGTCTTTCCAGAAGTCAGCGTGATGTGGAACGTGGCGGTAGCATAAGAAGGGATTTTAATCTCTTTGATTTCGCTCAATGATATATTGATGAGAGTTTGCCCACCCTCTTGATATTTAATTGTTCCGGACGAGACTACCAGTGATCCTTTCACCTTGCCGTGAGTCTGAAAGACCTCGGCAGGATTTCCCAAATGGAAAGCATCATAACGTTGCGTGTCGGTAGAACCCGGGGCAGGAGGCGATGTAGGTGAGGGCGGGGTCGAAGGCTTGGCGGCGCCCTTCCCCGTCACCTCAAAGGGGGCTTCCACCTCGCGATCGTCCGGGTTAATCACATACAAACTTGCGACGCCCGGGGCGGCGTCGCTCGCAACCTTGATGTGCACGGTAAGCTCTGTGCTCGAACGGCAAGTGACACCGATCACCCGGATTCCCGGATTGGCGAAACTCACCTTGGCGCCTTGAACAAAATTATTGCCGGTGATTTTCAAATCCACATCGAAGCCCGGGCCCACGCGGGGCGGGTCGATCGTTGTCACTTCCGGTCCGGGAGGTGCGGTAGGCGCAGCGGGAGCGGGGGGCGCGACGTAAACAGGTGGCGTGGCAGGGACGGAAGGTTTGACCTGCGGCGTGGCAGGGACGGAAGGTTTCACTTGCGCCCCGAGCGGCGCGGAGAAGGATGCCGTCGCGCACATGAATAGCGCGCCAAGCGCCAGCCGGCTCGCCAGCCAATTCTTTGCAAAGGAAAAATCGCCACGTATCATGGCAGACCGTCCTATAAATAGCAGGTATGGAGATCCATTCGGTCAAATCTTAAGCTTCTAGCTCACCGGAAGTCAAGGCGGGCTCGTGGTGATTACCGCCGAAAGAACACGAGCAGCAGAACCAAGCCGCCGAACCACGCGGCAGACCAGGGGGCGAGGTCAATCATCGGCTTAGCTGGGCGGAACGGCGTGGACCAACTGCCTAACGGGCGCAGGCTGCGGCCCATTGCGGCCAAACGCTGCTGCTCACGGAAACCAAATAATATAAAAAAGACCCCAACGGTCCATGCGATGCCCATCACCGACCATCGCAACCAGGCGCCCGGGCCCACGAATCGCCAGGCGTGCCAAGTGCGGATGAGGGCATAGTCTACAAGAGTGAAGAGAAAACACCACCGCAGGGCGTCCACCCCGTAAAGGGCTTGCCGGCGCGTTGCTTCCATCCAATGGTAGTGCTCCTCCGGCCGATCCGCGGGGAGCGGGGAACTGTGGCGCACGATGTCAATCTTGACCGAAAACAAGCCGACGGCAGCGTAAGTCATCAAAAACGGCGCGTGCCACACTAGCTGCCCATGCCGGTGGATCAGAAGCAGCGCCCAAATGGATGCGGTGATCACGGCGATCAGAGCCTCGCGGGGCCACGAGATGTAGTCGCTAAGCCGCCGCGCTTCGAGTGGAACTGCGATGCTCGGGCGGACGGGCGGGTTCGCCCCGAGTGTGGCCCGCGTGTAAGCGGCGAATACCGAACCCGTGACCGCGCCCAAAAGCGACGTGCAAAGCAGCGCACCTGGCAAGAGGACCCACCACGGCAAGAGAAGCCACGGGGCCGAGATGATGACGCCAACTAGGATTAGGGCTTCCATGGATAACTCGATGAGCCAAGCCCTGTGGTAGCGCCTCAGCCAGCGGACGCCCTCGCCTTCGTAGAACCCAGGGGAGACTTCAACTCCCAGGAAGAATCCGTGGCCATGGTTCAGCGGGCGATCCCAGAATAACCGTTTGAATGTAAGAGCGCGGAAGGCTACCATCAGCGCAGTAGAAAATATAAAAAGCCACTCAAAATGTGGGCTCATTGAGCTTCTCCTTTTTGGCGAATCGACCTTAGTTCCTGCTGGATGGCGGCGGCGATTTCTTTATCGCTTCGCCCCGCCAGAACCAACTGGGTCAGGGCGGTGCGCAACGGTTGGCGAAGTTCGTCTTCCTCCACAGCGCGGGCTCGACGGGACGATACAACGGTGCCGGTGCCATGGCGAATGGCGAGAAACCCTTCCTCCTGAAGCCGGCGATAAGCGACGGCAATCGTGTTAAGGTTGACGCCGAGGTCCCCGGCCACCTGCCGAACCGAGGGGAGAGTTGCTCCCTCGCGTAGGTCGCCTCGCGCGATCAACTCTTTCACGCCATCAACGATTTGCTGGTAAAGCGGGCGTTTGTCGTTGGCATCGACGGTCAGGAACATGGAAAACCTCTCTGTCTACTGTATGCATACTCCATACTGTTGGTACTGTCAAGCGAATTTTTCCTGGCAGGCTTTGGGGGCTCTCTTTAGGGGGCGGGTGCGCAGAGGCGAGTGCGCCCTCTCGCAATTCCCGCGAAATAGAGTATGCTTGCTCGCTGGCGCGGGGGGGCCCGCGCCAAGTCGGCGCTGTAGCATGGCCATCCTGGCCATGACCCGAACACGGGCGGGACGCCCGTGCCACGTCAGGAGTGGGAGTGGCATTTAGCTGGATCGACCTCGCCGTTGTCATCGCCTATATTGTTGCCATCACGGCCTTTGGGGCTCGCTTCCGCAAGGGCCAGCGCTCCTTACACGATTACTTTCTGGGCGGACGGCGCCTACCTTGGTGGGCGATCACACTTTCGATCGTCTGTGCGGAAACCAGCATCCTGACGATCATCAGTACGCCCGGTATCGCCTACCGTTCCAACCTGAACTTCCTGCAATTGGTTTTTGGATATCTTGTGGCGCGCGTGGTGGTGAGCTTCCTTCTTATTCCGCGTTATTTTGCCGGTGAACTCTACACGGCCTATCAGCTCATTGAGCGCCGCTTCGGACACGGGCTGAGGCTCTTCACCGCGGGCCTGTTCCTCCTCACCCGCGCGCTCGCCGAGGGAGTGCGGGTGTTTGCGATTTCCATTGTCATCGCCATCATCTTCAAAACCGGCGTGGCGGCCTCGCTGGTGATTATCTTCGTGCTGACCCTGCTTTACACCTTGGAAGGTGGGCTGACAGCGGTCATCTGGACGGATGTCATCCAGCTCACCATCTACATCGCGGGAACGGTGGTGGCGCTTTTCGTCGCCTTGCACACTCTTCCCGGTGGCTGGGGTGAGGTCCTGCGCGTGGCGCAGGCAGCGGGAGGCAAATTCACTGTTTTCAATTTCCACTTTGACTGGAGCCAGCCCTACCTGTTCTGGACGGGATTGGTGGGTGGCATGTTTCTGAACACCGCGAGCCACGGCACCGATCAATTGATTGTGCAGCAATTGCTCGCCGCGCGCAGCCGCCGCCAGAGCCAGGGCGCGCTGCTGGCGAGCGGACTCGTGGTACTGCTCCAATTCAGCCTGTTCCTGGTGGTGGGGGTGGTGCTCTACGCTTTCTACCAGCATTTTCCTCCGGCCGCTCCTTTCAGCCGGCCTGACCAAATCTATCCCACCTTCGTCATCACCAGGCTTCCGGTGGGGCTCTGCGGCCTGCTGACCGCTGCGATCCTCGCTGCCGGCATGGCCAATCTGAGCGCGGCGCTCAATTCCCTGGCGTCGAGCTCGGTGATGGATTTCTACAAGCCCTTCGCGCGTCCTCGAGCCGATGACCAGCATTACCTGCGCGTGTCGCGCCTCGCGACGCTGCTTTGGGGGGTAGTGATCATCACCATCGCGCTCGCGGCACAGTACCTCCAGCGCAGCGCGCTGGAGTTGGCGCTTACCGTGGCCAGCGTTCCCTACGGCAGCATGTTGGGAATCTTCCTGCTGGGAGTCCTGACCCGCCGGGCCACCAGCCGCGGCGCGCTGGTGGGCGCGCTGTGTGCTCTCGCCACTCTGGGCTATGTGATGCGCTACACCACCATCGCCTGGACGTGGTACGTCGCCATTGGGACCGTCGTAACCTTCACCGTGGGACTCTTCGTGAGCTTTGCGACTTCTGACCGCGTCGATGGAGTGATGTAGAGCTGACCTTTAGCAGAGTGATGAAAAAGGGTGTAGCGGCGGCTTTATGCCGCCATCGCGCGTTGAAATCGTTGTGAGGATTGGCGGGGTAAACCCGCCGCTACCTCGCGCCCGACGGCTTTCTTACCCCGCTTCACTAGCCCATATATCTAACCACATCAAGCATTTTCCGCTACCTGCCAGCGGCCAGGGGGGTCTCTTCTGGCGGTCATTTTGTCAGGCTCTTTGAGGGTTTGCACAGTTTCTTATAACTAGCTTGTTTTCAGAGTGTTCTCAGCTTTGGCGAGAGAAAAATCCCTCTTCCGACCCTTTGCTTTCAAGATGTTCCCATCTTTGGGCTTTTGTGCGGTAGGTAGACATAAAGTCGCCATGCGATCTGTGCGAGGTGAGGCTAGGAAGATGTGGCATCATCAATCCCTTCTTGCTCCGCGGGCGGGGCGACGAGGCGAAGGATCGAGCCCGGAGTTCCGCCGGCGTCTTGCCCGTGCCGATCGCGGCCTGAGCCTCCCGGAAGTGAACCGCAGGGAAGGCCGTGCTCCGTGAGTCACCCCGACTCTCCCCGCGCCGGGCGTGCTGACCTGCCGGCCCACCGTATGGCTGGACCGGCGTCGATCCTCACAGACCAACTATAGCCTATCTACTTGCAGTTGTCAAGAAAAATTATTGACGGTTCTGCCACGGGTCCCCTGGCAATGTGCCAACGGCCTCGGGTTCTGGTGAGAAATCCGGGCCAGCCTTTGTAGCGCCGACCTTTAGAGCCTGCCCTGAGCGGCTGCGAAGGGAATGGCGCCCGGTAAGCGACGAGTGATGAATACGGGCAATGTGGGGCGTCCTCTCGTTCATCATTTACTATTTACCGTCCATAATTCAGAATGCAGAAGTACTGACTGCCATGGGGAATAAAGCTCAAACCGAGTTGGTAAAAGGCCTGGGGGTGTTCGGCGCGACCTCGGTGGTGGCGGGCACCATGATTGGGACCGCGATTTTCGTGGTTCCGGGCATCATGCTGCAACAGGTGGGCACACCGTCGATGGTCCTGGTGGTGTGGGTGGCCGCGGGGGTCCTCAGCCTTTTCGGGGCGCTCAGCTATGCCGAGCTCGGCGCGATGCTGCCGGAGGCGGGCGGCGAATTCGTTTACATGCACCGCGCTTACGGACCCCTCTTCGGATTTCTCTACGGGTGGACGCAATTCATCATCGCCAAGACCGCCTCGATTGCTGCTATCGCCACGGGGTTTGTCATCTATCTTGCCTACTTCTTCCCGCGCCTGCATGAAACCTTGTGGGGCGTTTCTCTCCGTTTTGGCGGCCACGGCTTGGAACTGCGCCTGACGGGCCTCCAGCTTGGCGCGACGCTGATGGTCCTGCTGCTTTCCGGGTTGAACGTTTTGGGGGTGCGCCGCAGTGGCGCTGTACAGACTCTTTTCACCGCTTCCAAGCTGCTGGTGCTGGCCGTCCTCATCGTGTTAGGCCTTACTTACGGTCACGGCTCTTGGCAGGGGTTCCGCCCGTTCTTCGCGGCGGGCGGGCACGGCGGCCTGCTGACGGCTTTCGGTGTGGCCACGGTTTCAGCGCTTTGGGCTTACGATGGATGGAACAATCTCAGCATGGTGGCGGGCGAAGTCGAAAATCCTCAACGCAACATCCCCCTGGCGCTGATTGTGGGGGCGTTGCTGGTTCTGGTCGTTTATGTTCTGGTGAACCTTGCTTACTTTTACGTGATGCCAGCTTCCCAGGTTCTGGGCACCAACACCGTGGCGTCGGACGCTGCGCGCCGCTTCCTGGGCAACGCCGGGGGTGCATTCATTGCCGTGGGCGTCATGATTTCCACCTTCGCCACGCTCAACGGCTCAGTCCTGGCGGGCTCGCGTATTCCTTACGCCACCGCGCGCGAAGGCCTTTTCCCGGCCGGGCTGGGCGCCGTAAATCCCCGCTTCCACACCCCCGCCGTGTCGTTGGTATGGCAGGCCATTATCGCGGGATTGTTCACGCTGACGGGAGGGTACCAGTCGCTTTACACGAAAGCGATTTTTTCCGAATTCCTCTTTTACGCCCTCTGCACCGCCGGAGTCTTTGTGCTGCGCCGGCGGGAGCCTGACCTCCCGCGTCCCTATCGGACCTGGGGATATCCCGTGATTCCCGCCGCTTTTGTTATTCTCGCTGTCTGCCTGCTGGTGAATACCTTTTGGCAGCAACGCGCCGACTCCCTGTGGGGAGTCGCGCTGGTGGGCAGCGGCATTCCTGCATACTGGATCTGGAAGGCATGGGTTCGCCATTCTTCATGAATCGAAAATCGAAACTCGAAGAGCGAAACTCGAAGGTCGAAACTCGAAATTCGAAAATCGAAACTCGAAGATCCCCCACTAGCCATCGATTTTCGAGTCTCCAATTTCGAGTTTCGAAACCCCTGGCACGCAAAATCCCCCTCTACCAACTCATCTTGCTGGCCGTGGCGGTTACGGCATGGGCGGGGCCCAAGGATCGAGATACCGCGCATCTCCAGTCTGAAAGCGCCGCCGCGGAGGCCGCCCTGGCGAGAGCGCGTGAGCGAGTGCTGGGCGCAAGTCCTCTGGCAATGTTCTATTACTCCGACGACTCGTTGGGGTTGGCATCGCTCGAAGCGCACGCCGACGCCATGACCTTGCTCGCTCCGCAATGCTATAGGCTCGACCGCGCGGGAGCGCTGCACGGCCAACTTCCCGCGGGGGTTCTGGACGTGACGCGTCGCGCCGGCCTCCCCTTCATGGCGCTGGTGACGAATTCCGGCTTCGACCGCTCGACGGCGCACGTCCTGCTGCACAATACCCAAGCGCAGGAGCGCGCTGCAACCTACTTGGCGCAGCTTGCGGAACGCGATCAATACGTGGGTTGGCAACTCGATTTCGAGGGTCTTGACCCCGCGGACAAGCTTGAATACACACGGTTCGTGGCGCGCGTGGCGGCACGCTTGCACCACGACCATCGCCTGCTGAGCGTCGCGGTCGCGCCGCGCTTTTCCGACACCTATCCGGACAGCTCCGCACCAGGGTTTCACACCGACGAGTGGGGCGCGGCGTTTGATTTCGGCGGGCTCGGGCGCGTGGCCGATTTCCTGGTGCTCATGGCTTATGATCAACACACTCCCTTGACCCCGCCCGGCCCCGTGGCCGGCTACGATTGGGTGAAGGCGGCCCTCGACTATGCCGTCCGCCGCGTGCCCCCTTCGAAGCTCTTGCTGGGCATCCCTCTCTATGGCCGCGAGTGGGCTGAAACTTCGCGCGGCGCCACCTCGCACAGCCTTGCCTACAAGGACCTGAAGCAATTCCTTGAAGATCCCGCGAGCGATCGGCATTGGGACGATCTCTTGCGGACCACTTGGTTCCAATTGCGTGAGGGCGAAACTCTGCGCACCGCGTGGTTTGACGACGCCCGCAGCCTGCGCGAGAAACTGAGGCTGGTACAACTCTATCACCTGCGCGGATACGCCGCCTGGCGGCTGGGGGTGGAAGACCCGGGTTTCTGGCAAGGAAGTATTGACCCGTGACAAGCAAGACCCCCACCAGTGGACCCGTCGGCGGCGCCGGGAGAAAGGGGTTTGTGGATTCCGCCGGAAATCCAAGAGCCGCAGACCCATCCTGCTCGGAGCGGGATGATTCTGCGCGCCATTCGCATGGAGTTCCCCAAAATGGAGTAGAATAGAACGAGGAAGACTAAGATGAGCAAGCCGCCGAAAACTCTTGAAGATTTAGTTCGTGAGGTCCCATCAGAATACAGGGACCAGCTTCGGGATTACGTCGAGTCTTTACTGGCCGGGCGGCGGACCAAGCAAGCCAGCAAGCCCCAATTCGCTTGGGCTGGCGCACTTAAGGGCCTGCGGGATCGCTACACCTCCGTCGAGTTACAGCACCAGATCGCACGCTGGAGAATCGACGGCGAATGAGATTGCTTGTCGATACCAACCTCTTCATTGAGGTGTTACTGAGCCAAGTGGGCGCCAGCGAAGCCCGAACCTTTCTGGAGAACCGCAAGGGTCACGAACTCTTCGTCTCCGACTTTGCTCTTCATTCGATCGGCCTTCTGCTATTTCGGCGGAAGCAGCACCACGTTTTCCATCAATTCTTGCAGGACTTAATTGCTGGCACCGGCATCGAAATGGTCTCTCTGACGGCGCAGGAGATGGACTCCCTCATCGACGTGGCGGGAAAGTTTAACCTGGACTTCGACGACGCGTACCAGTACGGCACCGCAATAAAACATAGACTTAGGATCGTGAGCTTTGACGCTGACTTTGACCACACCCCTGATGGCCGACTTCTCCCTGCTGATGTTCTGTAACTTGAACTGGCCGCTACAGAGGGTATCCACGCGCTTTTCGGCTGTCAGCGTAAACTACGATCTACCTGCTCCAGGTTCATGCATGCATTACCCGCGAAGAGACCCCATCGGGCTTTGACGGAACCGCGCTCCTCTTCAATACACCCTTGGAACCCCCTTCCGCAAACTGTTACACTCATTATCTTTCGCGTAACCTCTTTCCTTTGGAGAAGCCATGCGAACCCGCGCGGTTGTTGGTCTATTGGTTTTGATCTTCACCGCCCTGGCGGCCGGCGCTCGCGGCGCGGAGCACGCCTGGGATGTCTACTCGGCCGGAGAGCTCGACGAGCGCATCGAGCGCCAACTCAACGTGTTGGCCGGGCAGGATCAAGCGCTGATCCGCATCTTGAAAAGCACGGAGGGAATGTCGCGAGTGGCTCCTGCGACCGGTGGCCTGACGATCGAATTGCGGCAGGAAAACAGTGTTGAAGCTTTCCTCGACGATCTCCAGCGCGAGGCGGGCGCAACCGCCATCGCGCCCACGGCGGAGCTTGCCCAGGAAGGGTACCTTATCGAGGCCAACTACCCTCGCGCGGCGGTTCCCAACCGGCTGCGCATCACGGCCGCCACTTGGCGGGGATTTCACCATGCGTTGCTGAGGCTTCCGGATTTGTTGGCGATCTGGCCGGCCAATCTTTCGAGCGAGCTCATTCCTCACCCGCAGGCCGTGCGCATCGAAAGAAATGGCATCTCCGCCGTCATCGTGGATTTCCCCTCCTTCCCGGAGCGCGGCGTGGTGGAAGGTTTTTACGGCACTCCCTGGACGCATCAGGACCGCGTCGACATTCTGCGCTTCGAGGGGGCGCACAGCATGAACGTGTACTACTACGCCCCCAAAGGCGACCCCTACCATCGCAAGCTCTGGCGCGACGCCTACCCGCCGGAAGCGCAGC
>JBEKAD010000023.1:0-16699 GCA_050018435.1 Terriglobia bacterium | reverse complement strand
TGCGGTTCTCGATCAGGCATCTAAACCCTTCCCGCAGCAAGTGTTCGGTCTCCGGGTCCACGCTGGAAGTGGCTTCGTCGAGGATCAGAATGCGGGGATTGTGCGCCAGCGCGCGCGCGAAGGACAGCAACTGTTTTTGGCCCACGGAGAGCGTCGCCCCACGCTCCCTGACGGGCTCATCAAACCCCGCCGGCAGACCCTCAATAAACTCCTGGAGTTTTACCTGCTGCGCCGCCGCGCGCACCTGAGCATCCGTAATCCCCTCGCTGCCCAGCCGGATGTTGCTCGCGATCGTTCCCGAAAAAAGGAAGGGGTCTTGCAGCACGATGCCAAAATTTTTCCGCAAATCGTGCAGGCGCATTTCGCGGATGTCGATGCCGTCGAAGGTGATGCTGCCTTCCTGCACTTCGTAGAAGCGCAAGAGCAGGTTGGTGAGGGTGGTTTTTCCGGCACCGGTGTGGCCCACCACCGCCACCGTTTCACCCGGCTCGATGGCGAAGCTGATCTTGTCCAGAACTTTGTGGTCGTCCTGGTAAGCGAACCCAACCTTATGAAATTCCACATGCCCACGCGGGTGCGCGAGCGGCCGGGGCTGCGGGGGGTCCACGATCGTCACGGGCGTATCCAGGAGCTTGAAGATGCGTTCCGAGCTCGCCATCGCGGCTTGCAACAAGTTGTACTTGTCGCTCAAATCTTGAATGGGGCGGAAAAATCGCTGGGAGTACTGAATGAACGCGATGGCTGTCCCCACGCTGACGGCGCCGCGCATGGCCATGCCCCCGCCCATATAGAGAATAATGGCGACGGCAATCACGCCCACCAGTTCTACGGCGGGAAAGAAGAGGCCATAAGCCAGGATAGAATCCTTGTAGGCCTCCATGTGCGCGCGGTTGGCGGCCTCGAACTCGTCGAAGCTGCGGTCCTCGCGGTTGAAGAGTTGCAGCACCGGCATGCCGGTCAAGTGCTCCTGCAAATATGCGTTAATGCGCGCAATCGCCACGCGAATGCGCCGGTAGGACTCGCGCACCGCCCGGCGGAATGCTCCGGTAACGATCATAATCATCGGCAGCACGGAGAAGGTCAGCAACGCCAGCTTCCCGTTCACTTTCAGCATCACCACCATAATGCTCAGGAGCGTAAAGAAATCCCCGAAGATCGCGACCACCCCGGATGAAAAAAGGTCGTTCAGCACGTCCACGTCTGTCGTCACCCGGGTTACCAGGCGGCCCACGGGGTTGCGATCGAAAAAGCCCATTTCCAGCCGCTGCATGTGGAGGAAGATCTGCTTGCGCAGGTCGTACATCACCTTCTGCCCCACCAACTGCATGGCGAACGACTGCGAGAATTCCAACAAGAAACTGACCAACACGGTGGGGAGGAAGAGCGCGAAAGCAATCTGGGCAATGCCCACCAAGGGATCGCGGCTTAGAAAATGCGCAAGCACGGGCGCAAGATATTCGCCGCGGGCGGGATCCAGGTAGCGGTCCACTTCCACTTTCATCAGATATGCCGGGAGGGCCTGAAGCATTCCGTAAAGGAGCGTTGTGAAGAGCGCGAACAACGTCATGCGCCAATACGGACGAAGGTACTCGATCAATCGCCGCATCAGCCGCGAGTCGTAAGCTTTACCGATGATCTCTTCTTCTTGATGACTAGCGGGCATTCCTTCGTCCTGTAGCGGCGCCGATTTGATTTTACTGCCCTCGCCCCCTTGGGGGAGAGGGTGGATCGCCACCGGCGCTTTCTCCAGCCGGGGCGGGACGGGTGAGGGGGTCAAAACCTCAGCGGCTAACCCGAACTTGACCTAGCGCACTCATATCAGTGCTGACCCCCTCACCCACCGCCTTGCGGTCCCCCCTCTCCCCCAAAGGGGAGAGGGAAGAAAAAATCTTAGTTTTGCTGCTGTATCCATGACAGCAGTCGGCAGAGCCGTGTTGACCTACAATCACACTTCTTTTTCCAACTCTTCTTCAATCAACTGTTTGTTATAAAGCTCCGTGTAATGGCCGTTCAGGGCCAGCAGTTCTGCGTGGGTGCCGCGCTCCACGATTTCCCCGTCGTGCAGCACCACGATTTCATCGGCGTTCTGGATGGTCGAAACGCGGTGCGAAATCAAAATGGTGGTGCGGTGCGCCATGACGCCGGTGAGTTGCCGCAGGATGGTTTCCTCCGTGTAGGTGTCCACGCTGGAAAGTGCATCATCCAGAATCAGAATGCGCGGATCGCGGATGACGGCGCGGGAAATGGCCGTCCGCTGCTTCTGCCCGCCGGAGAGTGTCAGCCCACGCTCCCCGACCATGGTGTCGAACTTCTTGGGAAAGCTGTTAATCTCCGGGAGAATATTGGAAATTTCTGCGGCGCGCTCCACCTGTGCGTCGGCTGCCTCCGGCGCGCCCAGCCTTACGTTTTCACGAATCGTCTCACTGAACAGGAACGTTTCCTGCGGCACAAATCCGATGTCGTGGCGCAGGGTGTGGAGAGGAATCTGGCGGATGGGGACACCGTCGATCAACAATGTTCCCGGCGGAGCATCGTACAAGCGGGGGATCAGGCTCACCAGCGTGGATTTTCCCGAGCCCGTTGCCCCCACCACCGCTACGGTCTTGCCGGCCGGAATGTGCAAGTTGATCTTCTTTAGAATTGCGTGGCCGTTGTAACTGAAGCTCAGATTGCGGAACTCGATCTCGCCCCTCAGTGCGGTTATGGGATCTACCGGAACCTCGCGGTCGTCGATATCGGGCTGAGCGTCAAAGATGGTCATCAGCCGTCCCTGCGATGCCAACCCCCGTTGTACCAGGTTGGTCACCCAACCCAGCGCGACGATAGGCCAGATCAGATTGGCGAGATACACGTTGAAGGCGGCAAATGTCCCGACGGTAATAGTTCCCTGCACCACGTGCTGTCCACCCACGACCAGGACCAGCATGAGCGCCACGGCAAACATCAATGCCATGCCCGGCCACAGGAAGCTGGTGATCCAGATCAACCCCCGGTTTTTATCCACGAAGTCCCGGTTCATCACGTCAAACGTCGCCATCTCCGCATCTTCCTGGCAGAAAGCGCGAACCACCCGCACCCCCGAGATGTTTTCGCGCACCCGTTCCGTGAGCTCCGAATAAAGCGCCTGGATTTTCTCGAAGCGCTCGTGAATTTTGGCGCCGAAGAATCTGACCCCCACGGAAACCAGCGGCATGGGGGCAAGCGTCATCAGCGTCAGCTTCCAATCCAGGTGAATCATCAAGCTGACCGTGGTGATGCCGATCACCACCGTGGTGGCGGAATACATGATGCCCGGTCCAATCATGTTGCGAACGGCATTCAGGTCGTTGGTGAGCTTTGACATCAGGTCGCCGGTGCGGTGCTCGGTGTAATAGCGCGGCGAAAGGCGCAGCAGGTGCCGGAACAAATCATTGCGCAAATCGTATTCGGCGTCGCGGGAAATGCCGATGAGAATCCAACGCATCCAGAATTGGAAGACGGCCTTGATCAGCGACAAGCCCACGAGCAGGCCGGCCACCATCGCTAATTGCCGAAGTAGCACGCCGTGCGTCAGGCCGTCGACTCCGGCTTTGATGACCAGTGGAACCAGCGCTCCCACGGACTGTCCAATGACCAGGCAGACGAATCCCGCAATGAAGCGCGCCTTGTAGCGCGCAAGGTACGGCCGAAGTGGACGGAAGCGGTCGAGCATCCGAATCCTTATGACACCAACCCCCTGATCTTGTCCCCAAGACGAAGGAGAGCCAACCTCTTCGATTATAACGGAGGGCTGAGGATACCGGAACCTGGTTTGTCCGGGGATGGCGCGCCGAAAGTCCACGAGGCGCTGGAAATTCTGGCCGGTTGCGTGTACGATGGGGCCGCGCTTGGCCGTTCTGCAAGCGAGGGCGAGCAAGTCTTGCCCCAAGGAGCCCCGTATGGCGAATGATGAATCCGACGACGACCGGGTAAAGAGGATCGAGGAGCTGAAGCGCCGGGCAGAAGAACTCTCCGGCGGGGAGTTGAGGATCGGGGAGATTGAGCCGTGCCCCCCTGAGGTCGAAGAAGGATTCTGGAAGCAGGTAGTGGAATATGAGGAAGCTCCCTGGACGACTCACTTCCAGCAATTGGAGCGTGCCGGCGTTTCCCTCCCCGCGCCGGAAACCCTCACTGACCAGGAGGTGACCGCCAAGCTCTGGGAAGTCATTAACAAGCTTGCTCAGATGCGCGTCTTCCTGGAAGACACCGACCACCTGAGTGACCGCGAGCTTTACACCACGCTCTGGAGTGACGAACTGCGCGAGGAAACGAAAGACATCCTGCTGGACCAGGACTCCGCTTGTCATTATCCATTGCTGGGCAGCGGCAGCGAAGAAGACACGTTTCTCTACCTTAAGTATTTCGCGGACGAGAAGTGGCGTAAAGATTGGCTCGAGCAGTTCCCGGACTACATCATGCCGGACCACGAAGACCCGCCTTACGATCGCGACCGCCTGCTGCCCCAACCTACTTACGGGCCGCCTCCGATTTGCCTATCAACTAGCCGGAATTTTTTATCAAGCGGGCGCAGCCCGCCTTGGAGTGCGGTAGCGCCAGCTACCGCCTTCCACGCAATCAACCATTCCACCCCTAAAATACAATCGGGAAAAGGCGTGAGCGCCCACCTCCTTCAGCTTACGTCTCAGCCACTCCAACCATAAATTGCTGTCCCGACAAGGCGATAGCTGGCGCTACCGCACTCCACGGCGCCTACGGCGCAGGGATGGCAAAACACTTTCCCGCCCGCCTCGCGGGCTAGGCGGAGAATCCCCTTGCAGCACTGAATGTGTGGGTTTATTCGCAGGAAAAAGTGCGAGGGCGTTACATCTCGCGGCGGCCTTCGAGGGCTTTGACCATGGTGACTTCGTCCGCGTACTCCAATTCCGAACCCACAGGAATTCCCATGGCGATGCGGCTTACTTTCACGCCCAGCGGTTTGATGAGCCGGGAAATATAGACGGCGGTGGCTTCACCCTCGACGGTGGGGCTGGTGGCAAGGATAAGCTCTTTTACCTTGCCGCCCCTGAGGCGCTCGAGCAGGTTCTTGAGCTTCAGTTGGTCCGGCCCAATACTTTGCAGGGGCGAAAGGGCCCCATGCAACACGTGGTATTGTCCGCGGAACTCGCGGGTCTTTTCCACGGTGATAACATTGTAAGGCGTCTCCACCACGCAAATCACTTCGCCGTCGCGGCGAGAGTCGGTGCAGTAATCACAGGGATCGAGTTCCGTCAGGTTATTGCAGACGCTGCACAAACGGATTTTGTCCTTGGCGTCGAGGATGGCCGCGGCCAGGCGCTCCGCCTCTTCCCGGGAAGCGCGTTCCAGGTGGAACGCGATGCGCTGGGCGGATTTCTGCCCGATCCCCGGCAGACGTTTCAACTCATCAATCAGGCGCGCCAAAGGCTCAGCGTAATCTTTCATAGGCTTGGTAACGGGAAACTCGAAGATCGAAAATCGAAACTCGAAACTCGAAATTCGAGGATGCACCCTTCCTGCGATTGAGCGGTTTGGCCTCTACACTATTCGCTTGGGGGTATTCACGTTCTGGCGCATCCATAAGAAGGATTGCGTGCGCAACTTCGGCTTTAGTGAACGGCATCAAGGCTAGTAGCGATTTTCGAATTTCCATTTTCGAATTTCGACTTCCGGTTTTCGAATTTCCAGTTTCGGCTCCCGTCAGGTCAAGCCTGGAATGTTTAGCCCGCCGGCAAGGCTGCCCATATGGCTGGCCATCTGCTCGTCCACTTTTCGCGAGGCTTCATTGACGGCAACCAAGATCAGATCCTGCAACATTTCCAGATCCTGCGACGCAAACATCTCGGGATCGATGCGCACTTCGTGGAGCTGCTTCTGGCCATTCATCTTGACGGAGACCATACCCCCGCCCGCCGCGGCCTCCACCACCAACTCATCCAGTTGCTTCTGCAATTGTTCCTGGAATTGCTGGACTTGTTTCAGCATTTGCTGCATTTGCTGCAGGTTTTTCATTGCTCACTCCCGGCTCAGGTCCTTCACGTCCAACACCGTGCCGTCGAACTTTTTGCGAAAGGCTTCCACGGTCTGATCGCGCTCGGCGCGTTCGCGCGCGCTGGGCCGTTCCACACGAGCTTCAATTTCCTGCTCTTCAAGTCTAACACAAATTCTCACGGGTTGGCCCAGCACTTGGGCGCACACCGTACGGAGTGTTTCCTGCTGCTCGCGGCTCTTGAGCAAATCCGCAAAAAAGGAATCCTTCTGGGCATAAGAAAATGTGACTTCACCATTCTCGAAGCGCCAATTGGACATGTGCTCCAGGCAACTACCCAGAAAATTCGATTGGCCGTAGACCTTGGTTTTGATGGCGGCCAAGAGCGTATCTTCCTTGGCAGGCGCAGCGGTTTCCACCGGTGCCGCCGGGCCGTGCCCTGCCATCGGCGGCGCCGGGAAGGATTCTTCCGCCGGGGGTTTTTCGAAACTCTCGGTGCGAGGCTTGCCCGGCGGTTCCGCAGCCAAACGCGCGGGCGTAGCCATTGCCGGGCGCGGGGCAGGAGAGCTTTTGCCCGGCAGGCCTGTGCCGCCGAGCCCGCTGAGCAGCGTCTCCAGCGATGCCAGGCGCCGCGCATGCACCATCTTCATCAGGGCCAATTCCAGATGGAAGCGCGGTACCAGCGCATAGCGCATCTCGCTTTCCGCGCGCAGCAAGATATTAAAAAAACGCGAGAGGTCTTCTTCACTGAAGAGTCCCGCAATCTCGCCGATTTGCTGCCGCTGATCGTTGGGAACCTGGAGCAGCGCGCTTTCGGCGCCGCAACTGAGCCCAACCATCAGGTCGCGGACGAAACGCGTGAGTTCGCCGCAGAAGTGGGCGAGTTCATAACCTTCCGAAGCCAGTTGTCCCACCCGTTCCAGAACCCGGCGAGAGTCCGCGGCATCGACCGCTTTCACGATGTCCGCCAACAATTCGGTGGGTACCACGCCCAGCACTTGGCGTACATGTTTTTCGTCCAGGTGATCGCCGCAAGCGGCAATCACCTGGTCGAGCAGCGAGAGGGCGTCGCGCAGGCTGCCTTCTGCCGCTTGCGCCAGCGTGGAGATAGAACCTTCATCGGCGTCAACTTTTTCTTCTGCTATCACCGCGCGGAGTCGAGCATAGATTTCCCCATAATCGAGCAGGCGAAAGGCGAAATGCTGACAGCGCGACTGGATAGTGGGGGGCAGTTTGTGTGGCTCCGTGGTCGCCAACATGAAGAGCGAGCGGGGGGGCGGTTCCTCCAAGGTCTTGAGCAGCGCGTTGAAGGCCTCCGTGGTGAGCATGTGCGCTTCGTCAATGATGAAGATCTTGTAGCGATCGCGCGCGGGGAGGTATCGCACTGCTTCCCGCAATTCCCGGATTTCGTCGATGCCACGGTTGGAGGCGGCGTCAATTTCCTGGACGTCCACGGAATTCCCCGCGGTGATTTCCACACACGAAGGACACGTGCCGTCGGGGGCCACCGTGGGCCCCGCAAAGCAGTTGAGCGCCTTGGCCAGGATGCGCGCCGTGGTGGTCTTTCCTACGCCGCGCGCCCCCGAGAAGATGTATCCGTGGGCGACGCGATCCGCCTGGATGGCGTTCTGGAGAGTATCGGTTACCAGGTGCTGACCCACCACGTCATCGAAACTTTGGGGGCGATATTTCCGGGCGATGACTTGGTAAGACATGGGAGGTAATGATGGACGCCGACGCGGCTAAATACGAAACTCGAAAATCGAAATTCGAAACTCGACCCCACCTCTGGGTTCCTGCGAATTTCGAGTTTCGAATTTCGAAACTTGATCAGACTTCGGGTGATCTGCGGCACACGGAGAGGCTCGTTACCGTTGCTTCCTTCCGGACCTGGCGGGGTTCGCGAACGTCCGTCGCACAGAGCCCGAAGTCTGACACGTTTTGCCCATTCATCTTGCAATTGCACTGAGCAAACTCAAATTGATGGTAACACGCGCCGCGACTCGCGTCGACACCTTTGAAGAGGGAATTGGCGCGATGGAACCGTGCCTGGCAGGAGGTGCGAGCCCGGGGCGGCGCAAACAAATCCGCCCTCGTTCTTTGTCCTGAATCCTGCCCTTCTCCGTCGTCTCCGTCCTGGGAGTCTGTCGGAGATAGATTTCGTTGTACGGAGAATCAACAACTTAGCGAGATTCAAGTGTCTGTAAGTTATTGATTCTTCGTTGAGAGACCGTTATTTCCGACACACTCCTCGTTGTGATTGGATTCAGTGGGATCCTCGACCTCCGGGCGCCCGAACCGCTGGCGCAGCACAATCACATAATGGACAGCCGAGGCCAGGGTCAGAGCAGCAGCAAGGTGAATGAAAACTCTGACCACATCAGCCGTCATGTAAGGCACGTGAGCCCGGCGACACACCGCCGCGAAGAGAGTCGCCACCTGTGCTGCGGTGGAGGCTTTTCCCAGCAGGGAGGGGTGGAAGGGCCGGTACCCCGCCACCAGGCAGATCAGGAGCGCGGTCATGACGATGGCCACATCCCGGCTCAGCACGATGATCGTCAGCCACCACGGCAACGCGCCGCGAAACGCCAGGGTGATATACCCGGTGGTCATGAGGAGTTTGTCGGCAATCGGATCGAGCGCCACACCCAGCGGGCTCTCCTGCTTCAACAGGAGAGCGAGCGTGCCATCCAGAACATCCGAGAGGGCCGCCGCCGTCAGCACCGCGAGCGCCGCGCGATAGTCCCGGTCCAGCACCAGGATCGCGAACACCGGCACAAACACTAAGCGCAGAAGGGTGATCTGATTCGAGGGGGTTAAGATTCGGGTGGCCATAACTTTTCAGTTAATATAGCGGCTCCGGTTGAAAACTGTCAATCAGGGTTCTTATGCCCGCCTAAAGGCGGCCTCTACGCTTGACGGCCGCCCTGCGCATCTTCAGTCTTCGTTGCACTGGCGGGCTTTGGAGCTCGCGCCGAGCGTCGGAGGCAATCCAGCGGGCGGCGCGTGAATCCAGGCGGTGAATTTCGCGGGCCGCAGCAAGGGCGGCCCGGTTCAGTTGCGCGTTGCGTTTTCCAATCTGCCGCAGCGCCCAGTTCACGCCTTTCTTTACGATGTTTCTCTCGTCCGCCGCCGCGCGTTCAATCAGGGGCAGGAACCTCAGAAAGGCATCGTCGCTGGCGGCTTTGTCGGCCACGGCCAAGCCGGCCATCAGCGCAAACGCCGCCCTTTTGACGAATTCTTCTGGCCGCGCACTCCACTCCACGCATTTCTGATGAGCAAACCGGGTGTAGCGAAAAATGTTGATGCAGGCGCCGTCGCACACCGCCCAGTTGTCAAAGTCTTTCGCCCATTTGTCCATCTGACGTTTGGTGACTTTTTCGGGCTTATCGATCAGCGTGGCCAGAGCGCGCGCCTCGTGAATTTCCGAAGCCCACAATTCCTGCGCCAGGGCGTGGTGGCGGCCGATTTCGCGCGCCAGCTTCTTCAGCGCCGGAGTCGACCATCCACCGTAAACCTTCTTCGCCACAATCCCATACCGCGCCATTCCCTCCACCGCGTGGGGGTCAGTGCGAGATGCAAGCCGCTGGAGAATCTCTGCACAATTCATGGCAGCATCTCGCAAGTCGCTTCAAGTCCCATCCGATCCTCCAGGGTTTGCTCGCCGATGGGAGAACGATCCGGCTGGACATCGAGAGAAGTTTTAAGGTTCACGGTTTGCGGTGAGGAAGGTCGTCACGCCCTCCCTCTGGCGGCTTTCAATACTATCACAACCAAGAACCATCGCAGGAATGCTGCTGCTCTGTCTCAACTCCTAGGCACCTACACACCTCGGTACAGGTCGAGATGCCAGACGAGATCATCTCCCCGCCGTGCAGCTCACTTGATCGCGGAAAGGGAGTGAGGGCAAAGGCACAAAGACCAGACCCGATAGCCAGAAGTCGCGGCCCCGGAAACACCGCTTGAAAAGCAGCCGGGCACCGAGTATCATTTGACTCGATGTCCGTCCTATAAGTCATGTTTCAGATTGAAAGGCTCCGCTGCTCGAAGTCGTCCACGCAAGAGGGCAGGCAGGAGCAAAGTTGCTTTTTCCAAGGGACCATCTGGCCGTCCGAGGGTAGTCGGACTGGGCTGGAGGTAAAAGACTGAATATCAAATCCAATCCAGGAGGAATTCCACCTATGTCATTACGCAGCAGAAGGATTCTCTTGACGTTGGTAGTTCTGAGCGCGTGTCTGGTGTTCACGATCCCTCAAGCTGGAAATTCGGCTCAACATGGGCGCGTAACCGAGATGCGCTTGGAGGCATCCCCGAATGATTGGCACGGGGGCTGCCCGGTTACCATCAATTTCAATGGCTCCATCAGCGTTGATGGCCCCAATACCGTCACCTATGGCATTAAACGGTCCGATGGCGGGTCAGGCGAAGGACCACAGACGCTCCACTTTACGTCCGCAGGATCGAAACACGTTCATTTCACTTGGCGGCTGGGCACGCCGGGTGAGAACTTTAGGGGATGGGCACAGATCGGAAGCGGCAACACGCGCTCGGATAAAGCCGAGTTCCAAATCCATTGCCGGAGGTAGTCGGCGGTCACAGAGTGTTTAAACAAACCCCGGTCGATCAATCGGGCGTGGTGGGGGCGGCACGTTCCTGCCCCTCCATGCCACGCCGGGAATAACCTAACCGTTGTCAGAACCACTTGTTGAGTGGCAGCCCCTGTTTTGCGGGCAAGCTCAATGCCCGCCGAGCAGGGGCTTGCCTAAGAAGACGCGCCTGCCGTGCTTTGTGCTCTCCCACCCCACGACTTGATCCGCATTCAGCGCCTTTAACTCAAATCCGCGGGACGTTGATCCCGAGATACTCCTGAATGGTCAGCCCGACTTTGGCCTGGAATCGCTGGGAGAGCGAAGGGATTGAACCGCTGGGCTCGTCGACAATGATGCGCTCCACCCGATGCATGGGGAAGAAAACGGTGTTCAAGCCGACGGCGGTTTCCTCCTGCTGAATGACTTGGCGGATAAAGTCGTCAAAGGCGTCGAGTTCGATTCCCCTCACGGAGACGCCCTTCGACTCCAGTAGCAATAGCTGCCCCCACATTTTTTCTTTAGGTGAGATGAGGCTGACAATAACAATGCTATTGACTTCCACGCATGCCCCCTGCCCAACGCGGTGGCGCCTGGCAGCCCCGCGCCGCGCGGGCCCTCTTCCGGGAGAACCCGCCACAAATTCTGCATGCAGCTTAGCGCCCGCCACTTCGTAAATCAATCTCGCCGTGGGGAGCCTCCGGCTGCGGCTACCGGAAGGGCGGGGCTCCAGCCCCGCCGAAAAGGCGGCTCCCGCCCCCGGTTCGTCCCACGCCCCGCGCAGCTTGCACCTGCAAGCTGCGCGGGGCGTGGGACCCGGGAATACTCAAGAAGGGCTTGTAACGGCGGGGCTAAAGCCCCGCCCTTCCAGACCCGTAGTGAGAAATCCGTGCTAAAGCCCTGCCCTTCCGAGCCCGTAGCTCCCGGCTGGGGCGGAGTCTTCTTCAATGGCCGTAGCGCAACTCTCCCGCTTCGATGCGGACAGGCAGATGATTCTGCGCGGGTGGGAGCGGGCAGGTGGCATAAGGCGTGAAAGCGCAGGGAGGATCGACCGCCTGGTTGAAATCCAAAACCACTTCACCATTTCGCGGCATATCCGCGTACAGAAATCGCCCGGGTGGATATGTTTCCTTGCCCGAGGTCAGGTCCTTGAAGATGAAGAAGAGCCCGTCGCCCTCGCTGACAGGATCGAGCCGGAACTGCCGCCCCTTGAGCGTGAACTCCACGTAGCCCGGACTGGTTTCTTGCTCCACATCGCCGAGAATGTTGGGAACGGCAATTTTTTTGGGCGGCGTGTAAGGCACGAACTTCGCCGTCACTCGAGACTCCTCCGCGACCGGAAACCAGTGGGTGCCCGCGAACTTGCGGCGCGCTTCGCTGTCCTTGTCCTTCAAACGAACTCCGAAACGGCTCCCGCGTTGGATGACAAACATGGACAGATTACGAACGCGCAGGACGTCGGGCGATCCTGCTGAGTCCGCGGCGAGCGAGGCTCTGGCCACCGGCTTGCCATTGACGGTCACCGCGACGCCGGGAGCCGCTTGAAAAACCGTTTGGCCGCCATGGAAATGAAGCGTTCCCACTTTCTCCGGAGCGGAACCTGGCGGGAGTACAAAATTATTCTCCCGGCCCGTGCCGATGGTGCTTTCGCCCTCCTTCAGCCAGAAGAGCCCCGCTACCGTGAGCCACCCATTTTCCGCCTTCAGGTTCTCTTCCCGCTGCTGCCGCCACTTCTCAATCTGCGCTCGGTAACTCGCTTGGTCGGCGGGCAAGATCGCTAAAGCAAGGACGGCAATCAGCACTCTCGAAATCAGCATGGCGTCAGAATCCTTCCTGTCTTTGTTGGGATTTCACCTCAAACGGGGAACCAGCGAAGGTTCGGATCAATCCTCAACGCGGGCGCGGTGAGTGTTTGTACGATTTCGGCGGTCGTGCCGGGGGCGATTTCCTTCAGCACCAGCCCGCCCGGCGTGACGTCTATGTAAGCCAGTTCGGTGATGATGGTGTTCACCAGTCCTGCGCCGGTCAGGGGCAGCGCGCACTTTTTCAGAATTTTCGGACGGGCGTCCTTGGTGGTGTGCTGCATGGCCACGATGACGCGTTTGGCTCCTGCCACCACATCCATGGGGCCACCCATTCCATCAATCTGCTTGCCGCGTCAGTTCATCTCGCGCAGCTTGTCGCGAAGGCGGCGGGCAGCAAGAAACTCGCGCTCCAGTTCACGGTCACTCAGGTGGACTTTGATTGACTCCAATTTCTGAATCAGCGCGTCCAACGCCCCTTGGATATTCTCGGTGTTCGTCAGACAAATGTCGCGCCAGATCGAGTAGGGGCTGTCGGCCAGGCGCGTCACGTCGCGGAATCCCGAGGCCGCTAGTTCCAGAGACAGCTCCTCGGCCGTGTGCTTCTCCTCCATCAGGCTGGCCAAGCCCGAAGAGAGCAATTGGGGGAGATGGGAAAGATACGCGACGGCCAGGTCGTGGGTCGCCGGATCGCTCGTGAGCGGACGCGCCCCGACCGCCGCCACGAGCCCGCGAAACGCCTGCACGCGGTCGTCGTCGAGATGTTCCGGCTTGAGCGGGGTCAGAACGTAACGGGCGTTTTCAAAAAGCCGCGCGTCAGCGTTCTCAAGTCCCGAGCGCTCCTTGCCCGCCATCGGGTGCCCGCCCAGAAACAGCGGCCGCTGGCCATAGAGCGCCGCCGCCCGCTCGCAGATCCGCCGCTTGGTGCTGCCGACATCGGTGATGAGTGCCCGCGGCGACAAGTGCGGTTGCAGGCGTGTGAGGTGGTCGAGAATCACCGCGACCGGCGTCGCCAGGATCACCAGATCGGCCCCGTGCACGGCTTCGGTTACATCGGCGAATCCCTCGTCAACCGCGCCCTCGCCGAGAGCCTGGTCGCGCGTCTCGGCGCGTCGGGCGTAGCCCACGATGCGGCCCGTGAAGCCCGCCTTTTTCAAAGCCAGCCCCCACGATCCGCCCAGCAGGCCCAAGCCGACAATCGCCACGCGCCGAAATAGAGATTCTGAGGTTGCGTTTTCCAGAGAATGAGCTCGCATCCTGCGCCAGCCGGAATTCGAAACTCGAAACTCGAAACTCGAAACTCGAAACTCATGAGTTATCGACCGAATTTCGACTTTGGACTTTCGACTTTAAACTTTCGACTTTCGAGCTTTGAGCTTCGACTTTCGACCTTCGATTTTCGAGTTTCGAATTTCGAGTTTCTATTTTCGATCTAGACTTTTCTTCCCACCGCCGGCGCAATCATTCGTAATTCTTTCATCAGTTGCTCGAACTGCTCGGGAAAGAGGGATTGCGCGCCGTCGCTTAACGCTTTTTCCGGGTCGTTGTGGACCTCGATCAGCAAGCCATCAGCTCCCGCGGCCAGAGAGGCGCGGGCCATGGGAGCAACTTTATCGCGCCGGCCCGTCCCATGCGAGGGGTCCACCACAATGGGCAGATGCGAAAGCTTCTTGATAACCGGGATGGCGGAGATATCAAGCGTGTTCCGCGTATAACTTTCGAAAGTCCGGATGCCGCGCTCGCACAGCACGACGTTGTAGTTCCCACCGGCCATGATGTATTCGGCGGAGAGGAGCAACTCCTCAATGGTGGCGGAGATTCCACGCTTCAGCAAAACGGGCTTGGCCACCTTGCCGAGCTCTCTCAGTAGGTTGTAATTCTGCATGTTGCGCGCTCCGACCTGGAGCATGTCCACGTAATCGAGCATCATCGGAATTTGGGTCTGGTCCATAACCTCGGAAACCACACAAAGGTTGTGCTCGTCCGCGGCCCGGCGCATGAATTCCAACCCTTGGGGGCCGATCCCCTGGAAACTATAGGGCGAAGTGCGGGGTTTGAAAGCCCCGCCGCGCAGGACGCGCGCGCCATTCGCCGCCACGGATGCGGCGATGCTGTCAATCTGCCCGGCGCTTTCTACGCTGCACGGCCCGGCCATCACCACCACTTCTTCGCCGCCGATGGCGACGCCCCGGCCTAAGGGCACAAGGGATCCCTCCGGCCGGAAATGCCGGCTGGCCAGCTTATAGGGCGCGGTAATTCTTAAAACCTCTTCCACCCCGTCCAGCAACTCGATGTCGCGGGTGTCAAAGTCCACCTTTGCGCCCACTGCCCCCAGCACCGTGTGGCGCGCGCCCGTCGAGCGGTGGATATCAAATCCCATCTCCATCAATTTATTAATGACATGCTGTATGTCCTCGTCTGTCGCGCCTTCCTGCATCACCACCACCATAAGGCATCACCCCTTTCGGAAGGAACTTCCTCCATCCATGGAATGCCGCTCGAGTGAGCGCGCCTCATCAATGATCCGTTCAAAGAGGCGGCGGATGGCGGCGTCATCCAGAGGGCCTCCGTTCGCCTTTACCACATTGCGCAGGATTTCGGCCTCGCGCTGCGGTTGCCACGTGGGGAGGTTCATAGTTTTCTTCAAGTGCCCAATCTCCACCGCGCATTGCGACCGCTCATTCAGAAGCTTCACCAGTTGCTCGTCAATCTCGTCGATGCGCTTACGCCAGCCCGCCAGATCGCTCATGCGGGTTCACCCCCCGTCCCGGCTTTGAGCCCGCGCACGAATTGTTCAATCGCCGCCGGTCCTTGTTGGGAATAGTGTTCTTCAATGGCGTGTACCACCGCGCTGCCCACCACGGCAGCGTCTGCGTGCGACTGGACTTCCCGGACCTGCGCCGCAGTGGAGATTCCAAATCCTATGGCGAGCGGCAGGGAGGTGACCCGGCGCGCGCGCTCTGCCAGCGGCCGCACGCTGGAAGCCATCTCGCTTCGTTCACCGGTGACACCGGTACGCGAGATAAGATACAAAAAACCTGTGGAAAGTTGCGCCGCACGCTCCAGGCGCGCGTCCGTGGAGGTGGGCGAAGCCAAAAACACGGTGTCCAGATTCTGCGCCCGCATAGCCCGAACGTAATTCTCCGCCTCTTCTGCGGTCAAGTCCACCACCAACGCGCCATCCACCCCCGCTTGCGCCGCGCGGACCGCAAATTTCTCCAGGCCATATTGCAGGATGGGATTGAAATAGCTGAACAGAATGATGGGCGCGTGCACGGTTTGGCGCCAGCTTGGGAATCGCTCCAGGATCTTGCGCAGCGTCGTGCCGGAGCGCAGCGCCCGCTCCGAAGCGCGCTGGATCACCGGGCCGTCGGCCAGGGGATCGGAAAACGGCACGCCCAACTCGATCACATCCACGCCCGCCCGGTCGAGCGCCAGGAGCAGCTCTCCCGTGGCGTCCAAGTTGGGATCGCCCGCCGTCAGATAGACGATTAGGCCCTTGGCGTTTTTCGCTCGCAGGTCGCGAAACCGGGCGGCAATGCGAGTTAGGGAGGTTGTCTTCATACCGGAACGGTGATCTTTAGCAGCTCGTCTCCAATCCTCTCTTGCAGCCGCAAATGGCTTCCTCTTTGGCGCACCACACTCCACCCATCCCGCTGTAAGGCCCGGACCACTCGCTCATAAGGGAGACTGGGAACTTTGCTCACAATTCGATCTCTTTCACCAGAGCTTGCCCGGATGTGACGAAATCATCCTCGATCGGCTCCAGGTAAAGCCCGATCGCCTCCTGGATGTTGGTCAATGCCTCTTGGATGTCCTCACCTTCGCTGACGCAGCCAGGAAGAGAAGGAGCGTACGCGGTATAACCACCCTCATCACTCGGCTCAAGCACCACGCGGATCTTCATAAATCGGTACCCCCCTCCCCACACGAAATGCCGGCCCCACCGGCCATTATAAAATTCCCGCCGATTGAAAAATCCCCAAATCCTTATCGCCGCGGCCCGAGAGGTTTACTACGATGATCTTGTCTCGCGGCATTCCCGGCGCGCGCTTCGCGACCTCAGCGAGCGCGTGCGCTGATTCGAGCGCAGGAATAATCCCTTCCACCCGCGCCAGCAGGCTGGCCGCTTCCAGCGCCTCCTGGTCGCTCACGTGGGTGTATTCCACGCGCCCCCGGCGATGCAGTTCGGCATGTTCGGGCCCGACGGCGGGGTAATCCAACCCCGCGGAAACCGAGTGCGTGTTCGCGATCAGGCCGTCTTCCGTTTGCAACACATAAGTGTACGAGCCGTGCAGCACCCCTGGTTTGCCACCCGCAAAGCGCGC